>JAISSA010000247.1 GCA_031273365.1 Synergistaceae bacterium | reverse complement strand
CAGCTGCTGTCGTTTTGAACATCGTTGATCAGAACAGCTCAGCCGGGCACAGCCCCATCCGGCCGAAATCGCAGCCCTTCGGGCCGCAGCCGGAGCACCGAAGCGGGGCCGGCGTCGCCTCCGGCGCTCCGCTCAGCGTGATGAAGGCACAGCGGCTTTTTGCGGGAACGATCGTTCCTTCGGGATTCAGGCAAACGCCTCCCCTTCCCGCATCTTCCATTCTTTCCGCTCCCTCCGTTCCCTTTTTGCCCTGCCGCTCCTGCATGGCAAAAAGGGAACGAATCTCTCCGGCGTCGGAGGGTTGAAACGTCCGGGAGACGTGCAACCCAGGGCGCAGCAGGTCCGCGACGTGCGCGACAATGCGCCGCCACATTCCGAAGAGCAGAAGGGTCGCGCCCATGTCCAGCAGAAATTCGAGCATCACGTCGCCCCGCGCCCGCTCGCCCGGATCGGCCGGCCCCAGCGTCCATACGACCGCCAGACGCAGGGCGGAGTCCCCCAAAAACGCGTCCCGCTCCGGAGCGATCCAGGCCTGGGGCGTCAGGGACCTTCGATTTTCGACGCCCTCCCAGAGTTCCCTGAAACCCCGAAAGGAGGCGGGCGTGCCGTGGGCCCTTTCCACGTACCGACGCTCGAACTCCGTCAGGTCGATGTCGTCGAGGGGCAGATTTTCGTGCTCGCGCACCTGCCCCCGGAGGGCCACCGGGTCACGCTTCGGGGCCGCGGCCGAAAAGACCTCGATCCGCCACCGGAACGGCGCACTCGCGTTTTCGGTCAAACCTTCGCCAGTCGGCCTTCCGCGAAGGCCATGGGGCGCGGCTCCCCGATCGCGGTCAGCGCGCCCCGAATTTCGGGCAGCATGTTCTCGGAGACCTCGAACTCCTCCAGCAGCAGCGTGTTGCGGATGTGGACAATGCGCTCTCCGCCCTCCCGGAAGGGGACCGAGTAGAGCGCCACGCGCATCGCCTCCTCGTCGTCGGCCGCCGCGAGGGGGATGGCGGCGCCCTTGACCGCGCCCGAGGTGACGTGGTTGATGTAGGTCTGAGCCAGATCGACCTCCGCGACGGCGCGGATCGTGGTGATGTCCGCGGCCCCTATGCCGACGGCGCTCCCGTGCGTTTCCTCCGACAGCCCGAGAATGACGATGCAGCCTATGTGCGGCGCGTCGGGGAAGGTGATCTCCCTCATGCCGGGGCGTCCGATCACGTTGGGGTCCATGCCGGACCCGCTGATGTTCTTGCCCAGCTCGTCGACCGCCAGAATGTCGATATCGTCGAACGGCAGGCGCGCCATGCTTTTTCTCGCCAGCGCCAGAAGCTCCCGCTCCCGCTCCACGATTTCCGCGGGCGGGATGACCGAGACGCGCATCACGCGCTCGTAACCGTTCTCGACGCTCGCGACGCCGAAGAGGACGGGGGCGTTCTTCAGGAAAAATTTCCCCACCTCGGGGATCACCTCGTGAAAGCGGACGAAGCCGGCGCGATGCGCCGAGGTCGCGCCCTCGTGCTTGCCGACGCCGATGGCGCACATTTTCAGAAGGCCGCTTTCCCAGTCGCCCTTGAAGTCCGTATGGGGTTTAACCCGGTTGAAGAGGACGATGCCGTCCGATTCCCAGGCGAGTTTGTCGCAGTAGACCCGCGTCCCGTTCGGAAGGGTCCCGACCTCCACCGTCTCCATGGAGGACCGCACGGGAACGCCCATCGTCGCCTCGGTGACGCCGTAGCGCTCCAGCAGCTCCCTCTGCCCCTCGGCCGTTCCTCCGGCGTGGCTGCCCATGGCCGGGAAGATGAAGGGCTGCGCGCCCATCGCCTTCAGCTTCGAGACGATCGCGTGCAACAGCTTCGCGTAGTCGGCAATTCCCCGGCTGCCCGCCGTCACCGCCAGTTTTTTGCCCGCCACGGACAGAGGACGGCCGTCGACGGTCAGAGCATCCACGCCACGGCTGATCTCCTCCGCGATATCCTTCACCTCGTCGTCGACCATTTTCTGGCGGACGCGGACCATACGGGGAAGTTTCACGGAGTTCAGGCCCGGCACCGCGATGTCCACCCGCGCGTCAAACAACGCCATTCGAGTCACCTCTTCCTGGAGAATTTAATTTAAGGTACAATTATTATATTATGACTATTAAGTGGTTTCAGGTCGAGAGGGGGCTTGAACGGATACCAATATTTTCTATAAAATTTTTATTTTACTCCATGTTCTTAATTTTTTACTGTCGCGCGGGGCTGGACAGAGCGGCGAAGGCGGCTGCGGGAACAGGGAAACGGGAGGCGAGGACGTGAAAAGGGCGAAGGTTCTGCCTGTTCTGGTGCTTTGTCTGGTTGTGTTCGTGTTTCTCATCCCATCGCCCGCCCCGGCGGCCGACAATCCGCCGATTCTGCATTTCCCGGCCGTCCGGGACAAGCCCGCGACGGTGGACAGGATTCTTCCCGAGGCCTCTCGCCGGGCGGGCTATGAGGTCACGGCGGAGCCGACGAACGGGACTTCCGTCGTCATCGATCGCAGGCTCTCGCTGTACGAGGCCAATCCGCAGGCTTTCGTTCTGCTGTGCTGTCTGCTTTTGCTGGCGCTGTTCGTCGTGACGGCGCTGATTTTCGCCGTCGAGATCTTCAGAAGAAAAAACAGACATCTCCTGGAGGCGCAGCATACCGCCGAGGAGCTCCTGAGTCGGGACAGAGAGCTTCTGGACGCCAGGGAGAGGCTGGAGATCGCGCTGGCGTCGTCGTCCTCCGGCGTGTGGGAGATCGACTTCGACAACGGCGTCGTAACCTGCGACACGACGGTCGAGGACATGTTGCGGCTCGGGACGAACGGGTCGGCGTCGCTGGAGGAATTTATGGAGAAGCTCAGGGGGGAAGACCCTGACAGCCCTGACCTTCCGGACCGGGACTTCGTCGGGAATGAAACGCCGGACACGGTGATCCGGGTCTGCCCGGGCGAGGAGGAAAGGTATTGCCAGAGGCACTGCAGGGTCATCAGGGGCGCGGACGGACGCGTCGCCAGAGTGGTGGGAATGCTCATCGACATCACCTCCCGCGCCAGAATGGAGAAAGAGCTGAGGACGTCCAGGGATGCGGCGGAGGCGGCCAGTCAGGCGAAAAGCAACTTCCTGTCCGGCGTCAGCCACGAGTTAAAAACCCCCATGAACGCCGTTATCGGCATGTCCGGGCTGCTCCTGACGGAAAACCTGACCGAAAGGCAGATGAAATACGTCAACAACATCCATACCTCCTCCATGGCGCTGCTCTCCCTCATCGAGGATATACTGGACATCGCCGCGGAGCCGCAGGGCCGGAACGGCCTGTTTCTTCGCCTTCCTCCGGCCGCCTGCGACAAAAACGCCCCCGGGGATGCCGCCGAGGCCTTCGTTACGGCGCCGACCGCGCGAGTTCTCGTCGTCGACGACAACGGGATGAACCTGGACGTCGTGGCGGGAATGCTGCGGCTGCACGGGATCGACTGCGAGGCTGCGACGAGCGGCATGGAGGCGCTGGAGAAAATCGCGCGGGCGAGGGCGGAAAACGCGCAGTACGACCTGGTGTTCATGGACCACATGATGCCGAAGATGGACGGAATCGAGACGACGCTCCGGATCAGAGGGAGCGGCGACGGCCTCGTTATCGTCGCACTGACGGCCAACTCCGTCGAGGGAGTCAAAGAGGCGCTCATCGCCTCGGGAATGAACGACTACCTCGCAAAACCCATCCGGGAGGACCTTTTGAACGATATGCTGAGAAAATGGCTGCCCAAAGAGAAGATCGTCGACGCGGTAAGCCCCTACGGCGACATTGGGGGCGACGGCGCGACGGAGACGTCAGACCTGATCCAGACGTCAGGCCTGATCCGCCGACTGAACGAGCTGGGAGAACTCGACCTGCAGAGCAGTCTGAGAAGAGTGAACGGCATGGTCGAGGTGTACGAGCAGTCCGTCGGCATTGTGGCGCGAAGGATGCCCGAGGTCGTCGACACGCTGCGGCGCTGTCTGGAGGAGAAGCAGATAAAAAATTTCGCCATCGAGGTTCACGGCATGAAAAGCTCCCTCGCCAACATCGGAGCCATGGCGCTCTCGGAAAAGGCCCGGCTTCTGGAGGCGGCCGCGAAGAGAGGCGACGTCGCCTTCTGCGACGGGAACACGCCGCCGTTTCTGGAGGAACTGCGGGCCCTTTCCCGTAAGCTGGACGAAGCCCTCTCGGAGGAAAATCGGGAAAATGCCGACTCGAAAGAGGCGGGCTCGACCGGGGACCTGAAGGAAAAACTGACCGCGACGCGAACGCTGATCAACTCCTTCTCCGACGTCGAGGCCGCGGACATCGTCAGGGAGATGCAGAAGTTCGATTACGGCTCCGACGTGAACATGAAGTTGAAAAAACTGATGAACTGCATTCTGGAGTTCGATTACGACGGCACCGGCGCGCTGATCGATCAATTGACCGAATTTGCCGACTGATCGAATGAAGACGTTCAGGGCGACAATTCAGGACACAGGCCCCTGTCCCGGGGGGATCGTGCGGGTTGTGATTATGATCGTGACTGTGATCATCATTGTGACGGCGCTTGTTGCCGCGACGCCCGTTTTTGCGGCCGATGCCGTCTCGCGGGGCGGAGGGGAAGATCTGTCCCGCAGGGCGAAGGCGGCGCTGCGCCTTTCCGTGCGCAGGCTCGATCTTCAGGTCGAGTTCCCAGGCGAGTTTCCGGATGAACCCCCGGGCAGAGGCAAATTCCCGAGTGAATCTCCGGGCGGGCCGTCGGGCAGGGAGCGCCGTGCGGACGGGCCGTGGCCTCCGCGTTTTTTCACGTCGCCGGAGGCCGCCAGGCATATCCTTTACGGCGCGGTTTTCGTGATCGTCGCGGCAGTCCTTCTGCGGCTGCGCGAGGGGCTGCGGAACTCCGGCCGGTCGCGCCCTCGCGCCGACCCCGAAGAACATGCGCCCGCCGCCGTCGCGGAGCGTATGGAGACGGCGCAAACCGGGGCCGACGATCTGGCGCGTCGGGGGAAATTTGCCGAGGCCATGCACGCTCTTCTTCTGCAAAGCCTCAGCGAGCTGCGCCGTCATCT
>JAISSA010000172.1 GCA_031273365.1 Synergistaceae bacterium | reverse complement strand
TCGGGGCGCTCGTCGCAGATTACCAGGTGCGCCTCTTCGGCGCTGGACTGTTCCGCGTAACGGGTCGTCTGCTCCAGACCCTTGCTGAAAACTCCCCCGGGGTCATGAGACGAAACGCGAATCGTCTTGAGCTCCAGCACGATTTTCTGCTCCCGCTGTTCGTTCCGGGGCGCGTCGTTCGGGTACCGCCACCGAACCAGCAGGTCCACACGGCCGCTGCCCAGCGCGTACTCCCGGTCTGTCAGGCCTCCGCCGTTCACGATCCTCTGTAAAAACGCCTGCAGCAGCAGCTGAAAGCCGGCCTCTTTGTAGTCGAAGCGCTCCAGCCAGCTCTCCGAGTTTTCCCGGAAAAACTGCTGAAACTCGCGGAGAAGTTTTGTCATGTCGAGTTTCCCGTCTCTGTCGAGATACCACGTCTGCGTGGGGCGGGAGGTCATCCCGACCTGCATGACGTAGGACAGCTCGCGCGGCAGGATCTCGCGATAAATATCATTGGCGACGACATAGTTGCCTCCGTCGTTGCGTATCAGGCCGAGATCGATGACGTATTGAATGTCGTCCGGCAGAGGCGTTTCCCTCTCCTTCTGCGACCAGTTTTCTCCTGCCACCATCGGGGAGATCACGTTTCGCACCCGCGGCTCCCGAAGTTTGTCGGCGAGCTGGTCGAGGTGCGTCGCCCGCTCGAGAATCAACAGGTTCGCCGCCTCCTCGATCATATCGACCGTGATCGGCCGGCTGCGATCGCGCCCTTCGGGCAGCTTCGAGGTCGCCTGCCAGGCCAGGGCGTTGACCAGCCACGGCTGCCCGCGAGTCAGCTCCCAGACCTTCGGGTAAACGCCCTCCTCGAAAACCTGCCCGGTGGCCGCGGTGTGCTGCTCGTACAGCTCCTGAATTTCGCCCTGAGAAAAATCCCCCAGCCGCAGAGATTCGGCCTTGACGTTGAAGCAGCTTCCGCCCGTGACGATTTCCCCGTTGGACATATGGATGCGGTAGTCCCGGACGTCGCGCATCCCGCAGAGGATGACGGAAACGGGAAATTCTTTGGGGCGGTTGGCGTAGCCATCGCGCAGCTGTCGCAGGACGGAAACGAGCGTGTCGCCGATCAGGGCGTCGATCTCGTCGATGAACAACACCAGAGGACGGTCGAGCTTTCTGCAAAAACCCTCCAGCATTCTGATGAGTGCCGCGTGTGCCGTCGACTCTTCGACAATGGAGGCAATAAGACCCCCGGGGTGTACAATGCCCAGGAATCTTTCCACGGCGCTCAGAAGTGAAGACAAAATTGTCTTTATACCGGCTTCGACGTCATTTCTGGCCGTCTGAGCGGACTCGACGTTCATATACACGCAGTGATAACGGCCCTCGTCGTTGATCTTTTTCACCATGGCGAGGAGGGACGTGGTTTTGCCCGTCTGTCGGGGCGCGTGCAGCACAAAATATTTGCGCTGGTCGATCAGGAGGGATATTTTTTCATAGTCGGTCCGCCGCAGCGGATCGAGCGTGTAGTGAATATCTTCCTGAGCGGGCCCCGCGGTGTTGAAAAATTTTGCCGGTATAGGACATTTCTTCATATTGACCGTAATATTTCAGCTCCCCACTGACGACAGTATAACAGAGGCGGGAGTGTCCGTCTCTCTACGGGACACGCCGGACGCATGAAGGCGGGTATGGAGTTCGATCGAGCGCATTTTGCCGCCGGTTTAGCTCAATATCCGCCACAACGCCTCCAGGATCGCCCACCCGGCGAGGAATGAGAAGGCGTTCATCGCGAGAGCGAGCTTCGCGTTGTCGGCGCGCCGCCAGGGGAGCAGGCGATTCAGAAGACGGGACTCCGCGACGACGACCATCGCCTCCGGAAACCAGACCCGGTGTTCGTCGAACAGGTTTTCGCCGAACAGAGCCTCCGGCAGGAAGGCAAACAAATGCAGCGTTGGATGCGTTACAAGGCTGCAAAGCGCCACGCAATACAGTTCTTTCATACTGCGGTAACCCCACAGCGCCGCCATGCCGCACTCCAGAAGCAGGGTCAGAGCCAGGGCAAAAAGGTAAAAAACGACCTGAACGAGCGCCGATTCGTACGGACAGCTCAGGAAAATGCCTGCCAGTATGGCATACATCGCCAGAGAAAACAGCAGGAGTTTCCTGATAAAAGACGCATCCGGTTCAGCGACGCTGCCCTCCGGCGTCCGGTCTCTCCGATGCGTCCATGCCCAGGACGCGAAAAGGCCGAACATGCAAAGTTTGAGGCCTGCGGAGATCAATGCCTTCATGTCGGGGTTCTTTCGACCCGCAGTACCTTCAGCCCCCGCCAGAGGCAGAGGATGGAAACACACGTCAGGGCAGCCCGTGCGGCCGGGAAATTCAGGATGCGGGAAAGCTCCACGATACGCGGCAGCGGCGACAGAAGCGGCAGACTCCCCACAAACAGGGCGAGGCAGGCCAGCCCAAACGCCCACGCCTCGCGCCCGGGGCAGGCTTTTACGTAAGCCAGCAAAGTCACGCTCATGGTCATCTGGAAGCACAGGCAACCGGCGAGCCCTGCCGCAACCGAGACGCTGCCCCACTGGAGCAGGGGCACGGAAAGCAGCAGTGCTCCGACGCAGACGCGCACAAAGCCGAACTGGTCGGACAGGAAACCGCCCAGCGCCTTGCCTCCCCCCGCCGCCGCGGCCAGAGCGAACGCATGGAGGAAACTGTCGCCTTTCCACGGAAACGCGAGCGACAGGCCCACGAACGAGCGCGCCGCAATCGAAAAAAAGATCAGCGCCACCGCGCAGAGGAGCGCCAGGGGCAGAGGCTCTCCCTCCGCCGTCCTCTTCGGTTCACGCGAATACCCCGCAGGCAGGGGAAGGTATTTCACGGCAGGCATCAGCGCCAGAACCGCGACGGACGCCGCGATTTGTACGGCAGGCGATAATGGCGCCAGCGACCCCAACTGAATCCCCAGGAAAAGTCCCACGGCTCCAGGCGCGACGAAAATCCCCGGCGCGGTCGCGCGGCCAGGCGTCAGATTCAGCGCGACGACTCCGCCCCCCAGATGAAAAAGCGCGTTGCCCAGCCCCGCCAGAAACACCCCGAATTCCGGCAGGCCTGAAAAAGTGACGAGCGCGAAGACCTGC
Organism: Synergistaceae bacterium; assembly: GCA_031273365.1. Lineage (GTDB taxonomy): Bacteria > Synergistota > Synergistia > Synergistales > Aminobacteriaceae > JAISSA01. The sequence goes on along the minus strand of JAISSA010000172.1, from coordinate 1,871 downwards.
AACCCGAGACCCCACATTGCCGCCGCGCGGGGCGAACGCATTTTATCGAGCAACAGCCCAAGCGGAGCCTGCATCGCAAACGCCAGAAAATTGTAGAACAGATAAAGCAAAATCGCCCGTTCCAGTGTCAGCCCCCCAAAGAACGCCAGTGAGGTCAGAATCGACGCGCATATCGCATCGACCAGCGCATGGGCGACGCCATAAACCAACAGGCTGAGAGGAACGTAGAATTGCGATTGCATGGCATTTTCTCCTCTTCCGGCGCCTCGGCCCGCACATCACGATATTCGGGAATATCCACGCCCCACAGTTACAGCTGTAAGATGGAATCCTGAGAATGGAATTTATGCAACAGCATTTGTCGCTTCAGGCGAATTCATAAAAAACAGAAAACCGCTCCTGACGAGGGGGGCTTATGTCCCTGTCACCGGTCCTGACTCCGATCTGGCTAAGCCACGCGTTCCATATCTTTCTGCAGAACGGGCTTTCCCGGGACGCCCTGCGAATCCGTCAGAACGGGCCCCGGCTGGAAACTCCTGCCAGAAGAGCGATCTGATAAGAGTTTAGCGTCGAGTAACAGGAATGTCAATGGGTATCGCTCCAACTGAAAGGATGTCGTCAGTGGGATTTTCGGCCCGGCATGACCTGACGCTACGCTCTCCGAGACTACTCCACACGTCGCCGAAGAGGGTTGAGGAAAGTAAGTCAAAGCTCTTTTTTTTGTTGCAATAAACTTAATTTCATAAATTATGTGATGAAAGTGAGAGTATGATGTGTAACGATTATGCAGAACGTCATTTTATCGCGGGGGGTTTTATTGTGAAAAAATTTCGATTCCTGTGGGCACTTGTTTTGTGTTTGCTTCCTGCGTCCGTCGCGTTTGCCGATGGCATACTGGTTCCGACGCCCTGGGAGAGGCTGAAGCGGCGTCCTGAAACAAGCGAGGTTGAGGTCGTCATCCCCGACGCCGTATCGAAGGATGTTGTGAGCGGCGACATTGCGGACGTCGTTTCCGGCGACGCGGCGTCCACGGGAACCGAAGGGCGATGAACCCCATGTCTGAAAAAAATCTGCCGCGATGGATCGGCGTTCTGCTGCTCTGTCTTTTTTGCCGTGCGGCATTGGCCGGAACCGACGCCACCGTGACTCAGGCGCTTTTCGAGGCGGCAAAAAGCGGCACGCCGGAACAAATCCGCACACTGCCGGAAAAGGGCGCGGACATGGATGCAGTACTGAGCCACGCTATCACCAGGAAGGCATCCACTGACACCCTGTGTTCCCCTGTCGAAGCAGGAGCCAAAGTGAAGGACGTGAAAGTCTTTTTCCAGGTCGTAGCGCAAGAGCCCACCGATTTTTCCATGCTTTCGATGCTTCTCGACGCGGGCCTGGACGTTGACGCCCGCGACGCGGATGGAAGAACGGCGCTGATGTACGCCTCGACGCCTGAACTGGCCGCGTTTCTGGTCGAAAAGGGCGCGGACATCAACGCGACGACGCCCGCAGGGAAGTGGAAATACGCGAAGTGGACGGAAACGGATATCCGCTGCTTCGCCCCCCCATATTGGAGTTTTGAAGAGAGACGGGACATTGGTAAACTGCACGGGGGATGATAAATCCATTCGCATGAAATGAGACGAATTGTCTGTATAATTATAGATAATTTTTGTGGCTAATGTGGATAACTTTTATGGCAGGCGTTCCAGCGTGACCTGCGTTGTCCATCCGGATCGACTCATCGAATGATGAACTTTCGTGCCGAGGTAGAGGCCGTTTATCGCCTGCGGCCTAAACCCTGAAAGCGTTATTTCCGCTCCCGCCACCAGCGTGGCGTCGCCCGGTACCGTCAGACGCCCCTGCATCATACCACGTTT
>JAISSA010000119.1 GCA_031273365.1 Synergistaceae bacterium | reverse complement strand
GCTCCTCAAGCAATAGGCAATCTTCGTGAATTGATAGAGCTGAGAAGTATCCATTTTTCACATATTCCTCCGATGTTGTTTGATGCGGCCATAGCTGACGCGAAACCGCAGGCGGTTACCTCATGGCAAGGTGGCGATGATGGATACGATACGCCAGACGAGATAGCGTCGCCTTATTCTGGGTTACGCATAAAGAAAATAGGCCGGACCACAGGATTGACGACAGGGATAGTCAGTTCAAAGATAGCTGTAGCTAAGCCGATTCCCTACAAACATAAACTGTTTACCGCTACAATTTGGTTTGCTGGCATATGGGCAATTGTGACAGAAAATGGAGATCCCTTTTCTCTTCCCGGAGATTCAGGCAGTTTGGTTGTTACTGAAGGGCACCCCACATCTGTAGGGATTGTATTTGCGGGTGGGAAGGGATTATCGTATATGATCCCATTAACCCCCCTTGCGGAAAAGATGGATTTTACATTAGTATCGAATCATGGGGTTTAAAATAAAGAGAGCATACGCAGAATGGATGGGAAATACCATGGATGCAGAAATGGCTGCCAGGCTCCTTTTTGAAAAATATCAGTACAATGACTGGCTAATCAGCATTGGCATAGCTCAAAGTACAAACGCGAGCGAATATCTTTTGGTATATTCCACTTCACTTAAGAAAGCACAACGCTCCATTCCTGACCAGTGGATGGGATATCGTGTTTGTATTCATTCTGCACACCCCCCACGTGTAATGCTATCGTGATTTGCATTGTCTTATGTAGTGTTTATCCATCCACAATGACAAATTCGTCAGGTCGGTCTTAAAAGCTTGCAATTACTAAATTGATTTTATCGATTTAAATTAACAGAAGATCAGTAATTGCAAGCTCTTACATTTTTTACTGACGAGTGGGGAGTATCTGTCGATATGCCTGGAATCCGAAAAAAACGACGTTCCCGGAGGAACGTCGTGTATATACCTGGTGGATTGTGAGGGACTCGAACCCACGACCCGCTGATTAAGAGTCAGCTGCTCTACCGACTGAGCTAACAATCCTTATTATAACCACTCGGAATTTTACATTTGGCGCGCCCGGCAGGATTCGAACCCGCGACCTACGGATCCGAAGTCCGTCGCTCTATCCAGCTGAGCTACGAGCGCGTATAAACCTGTTGGGGTGAGCGAGGGGACTTGAACCCCCAACTTCTGGGACCACAACCCAGTGCTCTGACCAATTGAACTACGCTCACCATCTTACCCTGCATCAATGATTCTGGCGCGCCCGGCAGGATTCGAACCCGCGACCTACGGCTTAGAAGGCCGTTGCTCTATCCAACTGAGCTACAAGCGCGTATTCCTTAATGCTCCAATTCCTCATTCTTCAATGGAGCGGGAAACGGGATTCGAACCCGCGACCTACGGCTTGGAAGGCCATCGCTCTAGCCAGCTGAGCTATTCCCGCAAAATTCTATCCTCAGAGCAGTCACCTGGTCGGGGCGAAAGGATTTGAACCTTCGACCCCCTGCTCCCAAAGCAGGTGCGCTAACCAGACTGCGCTACGCCCCGAAGTATTGGTGGAGCTGAGGAGATTCGAACTCCCGACCTCTTCCGTGCGAGGGAAGCGCGCTCCCAGCTGCGCTACAGCCCCTTCTCCCAAACAACAAGGGATATTCTATACGCGTTACATGTCGTTGTCAATCAAGAAATCACATCAAGAAATCACATCCTTGGAAAACACATCTCACTCCTTCCGGACTAATCATATATGAATCTGGTATCCGTTCAGGCCCATGCGTCCAACTCCGGCCCGGCATTCAGCATACGGACCCAATAGTATGAGATTGTCGCTGAGTTTGTCCTTCATCGCTTAAATATGCTAAAATTCTCTGCACAATTGTGGGTGTGGACAGGGCCTTCGCCCTTCTCCGGCATCACGCAAAACAAAACAGGGCTGACGCTCGACATCGATAAAACCGAGCTCTCAGTCGACGAAAGGAAGTGCGGGATATGAAACTGGCAGGACGTTACTCTAAAATGCAGCCGTCCGGGATGGTCAAAATTTTCCAGGCGATAGAAAAGATGGAGGGGGTTCTGAACCTCAGCATCGGCGAGCCCGACTTCGACACGGAGCACGACATCGTCGATGCCGCGGCCAGGGCGGCAAAGGAGGGCTTCACCCATTATCCGCCCTTGCAGGGATTTCTCGACGTCCGCGTGGCCGTGTGCGATTACTGGAAACGTCACCACGGGCTGGACGCGACGCCCGAGGAGGTTTATATGGGCGTGGGCGGCATTCAGAGCCCTCATCTGGCGTTGCAGGCCCTGCTCGATCCGGGTGAGGAGGTCATTCTGGTCGAACCCTGTTTCCCCCCCTACTTCCTCCAGGTGGAAAATGCCGGCGGGGTCGCCGTTCCCGTGAAGACGCGGGAAGAAAATGGATTCGCTCCGGCCGCCGCCGACCTCGAAAATGCGGTGACGCCCCGGACCAGAGTGCTGCTGCTCAACTCCCCATGCAACCCGACGGGTCGCGTGATTTCCCGCGAACAAATGGAGGAGATTGCCGCGTTCGTCGCCAGACACGACCTTTTTGTTCTAAGCGACGAAATTTACGAATCTCTGATCTACAAGGGCGGACATGTCGCGTTTGCGACGCTGCCCGGCATGAAAGACCGCACGCTGACGATGGGCGGACTGTCGAAAAGCCACTGTATGACGGGCTGGCGTATTGGATACGCCATCGGTCCGGCGGAGCTGATTCGCGTGATGACGCTGATCGCGGCCAATCAGACCTACGGACTCAACACGCTGACGCAAAAAGGCGCCGTATGGGCGCTGGAAAAACAGGACGCGAAGCTGCTGGAGCGGCGGAAGATCTTTGCTGAACGCATGGATTACGTCGCCGGGCGCCTCAATAAAATGAAGGGCGTCAGTTGTGCGCCGGCCGAGGGCGCGTTCTACCTGTTCCCCAGCGTCAAAGGCACGGGACTCTCCAGCGAGAAATTCGTCTGGCAGCTCCTCGAAAACGCCCATGTGGCGACCATCCCGGGCTCCGCGTTCGGCACGAGCGGCGAGGGCTATATCCGCATCGCCTGTACTCAGTCGCTGAAAACCCTGACCGAGGCCATGGACAGGATGGCGACGTTTTTGGATTCCCTGTAATAAAGTCCAGGATTTTTGAGGTAAAAGGGAGGGGGCGGACGCCTCCTCCCTCGCCTCTCGCAACTTTGTCGTTATGGCGTTACCACCACAACACGGTTCCCCCCCAGGAAAGCCCCACGCCGAAACCCATGATCAGAACGGCGTCGCCTTTTTTCAGGCGATGCTCCAGCTCCATGTCGCGCAGGGCGATGGGGATGGTGCTGCTGGTCGTATTGCCGTAGCTTTCGATGTTGATGACGTACTTTTCCCGCGGGATCTTCAGCTCATCCCGCAGTTTTTCAAGCAGCATACGGCTGGCCTGATGAAAAACGACCAGGCTGATCCTGTCCAGGGTGATCCCGTTCATCTCCAGTATCTCGTTCATGCAGGGGGGCACGATCTCCAGAGTGAAGTTCAGGATTTCCGGCCCGTTCATGTAAAGATTTTCAGACGTGCGCGTGTTGCCCCAGCGGTTGGTCGTCTCGACGCGCGTCCCGGACGACGAAGGATGCGCCCACGCTCCGGCGGGAATGATCAGATTCGAGGCTCCGCTGCCGTCCGTCCCGAGGGAAAAGTCGCCGATCTTGCCCGTCCCCTCGATATCCGTGGACTCGATCAGGGCGGCGGCCGCTCCGTCGCCGAAGATCGTGCGGGTGCTCTTGTCCCGCGGGTGAACTGCGCGGCTGATGGTGTCCGCCGTGATCAGCAGCACCCTTCGCGCAAGCCCCCCTGAAATCAGCCCTCTGGCCAGCGCCAGGCCGTAAATAAAGCCCGAACAGCCGAGGTTGTAATCGAGAGCGCCGATATTGTTCCGGAGCTTCAGCCGGTCCTGAACGATGCAGGCCGTCGCCGGCAAAAAATGATCGGGGCACTCCGTGCACAACAGCAAAAAATCAACCTCGCGACGATCGATCCCATGTTCCGTAAAAAGCCTCTCGCCCGCCGCGGCGGCAAGATCCGAAACCAGCTCCCCATCCACGACGTGACGTTTGCTGACGCCCGTCTTGTTGAAAATTTTATTTTCCGTCCACGTTCCAAACTGCCGAACCAGCTCCGCGTTGTCCAGAACTTTTTCCGGCAGATACGTGGAAATGGCGCGAATTCGCGCTCCTCCGACCATACTCTCCAACGTCCTTTCGTCTGTACTGCCCTGTTGTATCGCCCCGTGAGATTTCCCGGCGCAGCTTTTTTCAGAGGTATAATCCGCAGAGAGAGCCCTGTGCAGAGTATATTGCGCAGAGCCCGTTATCTGAAAGGGGAATTATACCCGTTCAAACCCCAATGCATCCGGCTTCGTCCGGACAGTCGCTGAAAAAAGCACCGGGGGATTTCATGGAGAGCAGCGAAAATCGGGGCTAAGCGGGCTCTGCCCTCCGGAGTTTGAACGGTTATGGGAATTGTAACCATTCAGGGAGCTTAAGAACCTGAAATTCAGGGGGGAGGCGAAGCGGTTTCGTTCAGCTTCCTCCCCCCTGTTTCGGCGTCGATCAGCGGCCTTTTTGCTTCAGCGCCGCAAGTCGGGCCCTGGCCGCCTCCACCTCGGGAGACGCGTTCGAACCGGCTTCTTTCAGGATACGAGTGTACCATTCCTGAGCTTTGTCCGGTCGTTTTGCCGCTTCCCACGCCTGAGCGCAGCGAAGCGCCAGAGACTGGCGGAGAGAGGGCGGCATATCACGCTGTAAAATTTTTTCGTACAACTCCACAATGCGAGTCTGATTACTCGAACCCTCATAAAGCCAGAGCAGCCGATTTTCGACCTGAGGGATCCAGGGAGAGTCCGGATATTTTTTTATAAAATACTCCAGTACCTCCTGAGCCTTCACTTCCTGCGGTTCATCGAAATCGTCGAGATAGAGGCCGGCCAGCGCCCAGAGCGCCTCCTGCGCCGCCTCCGTGTCCGGTCCTTCGCCGATCATGCCGAGGTAGATGCGCTCCCGCGCCTCCGCTTCGTCGGCGGGGGTCCGGGCAAGGCTCAGCCGATATTCCAGAATCAGAGCCTCCTGACGGGCCAGCTCTTCGTCGGACACGGCATACGCTCCGGTCGTAAAAAAAACGCACATTGCCAGGACAATTATCGAGACAGCCTTATTACTTACGGTGTTAAAATCGTTTACCTGCATCATGCACCCGTTCCGCGTCAACAACTTGAAGAAAAATCAGCGGAGTCAGGAGACTGAGAAAAATCCCCCGCCTCCGTTGATTTTTTTCCTGGTTGTCGACATACGTCCGTTCGTTCGTCGGAAGCCTGTTGTTAATAAATTAAATTATTCCTTAGAACGTCGGAACCTTCAGCCCTTTTTCCGTATAATATTTCGCCGCGCCGGAGTGCACGGTGATCGAGGCTCCCTCCAGAGCTTTGTCGAGAGCGATCAGCTTCGCCTTGTCGTGCACGGGGTAGAGCTCGTCGAGGTTTTCGAAAATCGCCTTCGTCATGTTGTAAACAAG
>JAISSA010000080.1 GCA_031273365.1 Synergistaceae bacterium | reverse complement strand
GCCTGTCGAACCACGTCCCGACGAGGGTTATCGAGTTCTCCCCCACCGACGCCTTCATCTCCAGAAACGGCGCGAAGTCGACGATATTGAACGCCCAGAAGATCATCTTCATTTTGGGCAGATCGGCCTCGGCCAGATATTTTTGCGGGCTCGTCGCCTGCTCCGTTTCGTAAAGCTCGTTGATGAGCGACGCTCCGCGCGGGACGACGGTCAGGTTCGCGCCGTAGGTCCGGAGCTCCTGATTGACCTTGTCCCCAACGTCCATCATGACGTTGAGCATGGCCGTCGCCAGCGAGACGCCCAGCGCCATCGCGAACGCGATCATCAGCAGCTTCCCCTTCTGGCGCGTCAGAGCGCCCTTCAGCATTCGATGAAACATTTTTTGTGTACTCCTGAATTAAAAAAACCTGCATTCAAAAAGGGCCTGAAATCAGAACAGCGGCAATACCCGGGGGTCAAATTCCATTGGGCCCTGTGAGTTTTCTTATTTGCAACAATGTCAGGAACTTAAGCAAAAACCGCGGGGCTCTGCCCCACACCCCGCAGGGGACGAGTCCCCTGACCCCGTTAATTTTCTTTCTTTTACTTTCTTTTTTTCTTTCTTTTATTTTCTTATCTGAATCGACGTTTTTCGGCCTCCAGGTCCTTCGTCTCGATGACCATATTGCCGTCGGCGATCGCGTGCTTCAGAGGGACGGGGTTGCAGCCGCCGGGGAGGCCGATCGTCGCGATGTTCATAACGACGTCGCACAGAATGCAGACGACCTGGTCCTTTCTCTGGTAGTACCCCGACGCTCCGCAGACGTCGCAGGCGTCCAGGCCCACTCCATACGCGATGTCGCTTTTGCGGATGACGATATAGCGAACCCCCGTTCCATCGGACGCCTTGTGCACGAAACGGTGCAGGTTGCCGTCGTTGACGTCCTGCAGGGGAATGACGATCTTCCCGTCCGCCGCGGGCAGCTCCAGCGGCGGCGACAGTTCCACCGCGCGGTCGGCGTAGCTCTGCCCCACCGTCACGGCCAGGAGCGAGAACAGAAGCCCCGCCAGCACGCCCACAACAAAACGCGCCTGACGGCGCGCTCCGGACTTCATTTTACGGCGCTGCGCCGGGTTGTCGCCCGTCACGGGGGTCGTCTTCACCCGGACGAACAGAATGATCGAGAGCAGGAGGGCAATGCCCATGAGGGCGTACATGAACCAGCTCACGTGCGTCAGACCCCACATGACCGGCCCCATCAGCCATTTGAAGCGGGGGATCAGCCTGCGGCCCAGAAGGACCTGCGCCACGGTCAGCACCTGAAAGGCCCCCGTGACGAGAATCCCCAGGGCGAGCGCGGACAGCGCGACGCGGTCGGGCAGCTTTTCCCCCACGGCGTAAAAGGCAAGCCCGGTCAGAAATATGATGAGAAGACCCAGCGCGTACCCGACCACCTTATACATGAACTCCGTGTTGAAAATCGTGTCCATGCCGACGGCAAATTCAAAGGGATACAGCAGAAGGTTCGGCAGGAACCAGGCGACCCACGTCGCCGACACGCAAAAAACCGCAACGCGAAAAACGAGGCGATACACTCTGGAAACACCTGAACCAGAGCTGTTTGAGCTGGAGCTGTTTGAACTGGAATTGTTAAAATTAGAGCCCGACAGGGCCCACGGAACGAGAAGCAGCAGAAGAAACGACGCCGGGAGGGAGAACAGCAGGACCCCGAGGTCGTAATATTCGCGCACCGCGAAGCCCGTGGTGCGCTTGAGCGTTGCGTAGACCAGCGCCGCGACAAAACCGGCGGCAAGCGCCCACGCCAGACGCGGGCCTTCTTTTCCCGACGACGAAACAGGCCGGTAACGCAAAGCGGAAGAGGAACGCAACACGACGGCCAGCAGCAGGGAAAACATCAGGACCGTCGACAGTGAATTATTCGTGACCTTTATCAGGTATGGCAGCATAAAATGACTCCTTGCACATTCAAAAGGGCAGAAACGCACCGGCGTCGGCCGATACCCTCTGCCCGCCCTGTAAACGTTCAGGCTCAGAGGGGCGGAGCCCGTTCAGCCCCGGGTTTCGGAGCCTGCCAGGGACAGGACCGTACGGGGCTCGAACGTTTACTCCGCTATCGACTCCGTTATAATAACGGGACTACCAGGCGCGGGGGATAAAGTCGAAGTCCCAGGAAACCTCTATGGGTGTGGTCCAGTAGCGGCCCGTGACGCCCGTCTCCTTGTCGACGTGCAGAAGGTAGCCCTGCTTCTCGGGGCTCTCGATGATGAAGGTAATCTTATAGCTCCCCGCGCCGTCGAGCTTCACGTTGTTGCCGTAGTGGGGGCCATCGGAGGCGTTCATGGGCATGAAGGTGCCCTCGATCACCTTGCCGCTCTTTTTCTCGGCCCTGTACTTCACCGTCAGATTGGGGACGAAGTCGCCCACGCCATAACCCAGGTTGTTGCCCTCGGCGGCGGAGATGTCCGCCTCGAGGTGCATATCCGCCTCGGACGCGGGAATGCCGCCCATCCCGGCGGGCTCCATGTCGACGGGCTGGAAGTACACGCCCGCGATATGAAGGGGGCCGACGTCGTACTCGTCACCCAGAGGAAACTCCTCGAACCCGGCCGTGTCCGCACCCGGTGCGGGCGCGGGAGCGGCGATCGCGGAGGACGCCGAAAACACAAGGAACGCGCAAACCAACAGCAGAACAAACTTCTTCATGACAAAACCCTCCCAATTTGTTATGTATCGTATTTTACCTGCCCGTCAGACGCTGGCGCCGCTCAGTTTCTTTTTGCCCCTGTTCCGATAATAGAGCACCGAAACGACGGCCAGGACCAGGAGCACCGCCTGGGGCGCCAACGTCTCCACGGTAGGATAAATACCCAAAATATCGATGGATTCGACGAAATTCACGGGCGTCACGCCGATGACGTCGGCCTCCTGCAGTTCCTTGACGCCGCCTCCGGCGAAGGCGATCGACATGATGTACATGAGGATGCTGGTTCCCAGGAAGAACGCGCGAATGGGGATCACCAGCGAACCGTAACGCACGAGAATGAAGATCACGACGAGGGCGGCACAGCCAACGGCGAACCCTCCCCACACCATGTTCGAGTAGGTTTTCGTCTCGGCGAACAGCGCCTGATAGAACAGAATCGTCTCCGCTCCCTCGCGGAAGACCGCCAAAAAGGCGGCAGCCCCGAGCGCGAAGCTGCTGCCCGTTTCGACGGCGGTCTGCACCTTCCCCTCGATGTAGCTCTTCCATGCTTCGGCCTCGGCCTTCGAGACCATCCAGTTGCTGACGAAAAACAGAACGAACACGGCCAGCAGCATGGCGACACCCTCGATAATCTCCTGGTTCGCTCCGCTGACCTGAAAGACGTACTGAATGGCGACGGCTGCCGCGGCGCTGGCGACGAGGGCCGCCACCCCGCTGGCGTAGACGACGCGCGTCTGACGTCCGTTTCCGGAACGAATGAGGTAGGCCGCGATGGCGGCGATGACCAGAATGGCCTCGAACCCCTCGCGCAGGATAATTACGAGCGACGCCAGAAAGACGCCCCACGAGCTCTCTTCTTTCCCGTCCAGCTGATTGGCGTCCTCGTGCAGCATCCTGCTCAGAAGGTCGAGGGAGTCCCGCACGTCCCGGTTGGCCGCTCTCTCGGTCATCATTTTTTTGATGACGGCGAACTGGTACTCCACCGTGGAAGCGCGCTTGCCGGAGATGTAGGACAACACGGCGCGCTCGACGCCCTCTTTTTCATAGTAGGAGAAATAGGCGTCGTTTACCCAGTTTTTCGCGTCCTCGATGTCTTTTTTGAAGTACGCGTCGTAAGCCTTGTTCAGGGAGACGTCCATCTGGTCGACGATCTCCCCCCAACTGCTCCATTTGCTCGCGGCCTCTGCCGGGGAAGCCGCCAGACTCAGGAAGAGCGATAAAAAGAACCCCCATAAAATCGAGATGACAAACGACCTTCGCAATGACCTGCGCATTGATGAAAACTCCTCTCATGACAATCCAAAACTCAAAAGGCCCCAATTTCCAAATTTCCAGTTCAAAAATGCAAACCTCAAAAAACATTCCCGCCTCGTCAGCCTGAAAACGAACCTGCCCTGAAGGCGTAAGGGTTCATAAAAGTTTACCCAGTCAAACTAACAGTGGCTGGAGGGATATTACTGCAAAGATCAGCTTCTGTCAAACATAAAATTGTGCTGGTAAACCTGTATTGAGAAATTTGTGCAGAGGGGGCCTGCAAATAAGGGAAGAGGGACGTTGGGGGCTCTGTTTCGGGGTCAGGTAAAGGGTTCAGGCAGGGGGTTTGTCAAATTGAGCGTCATGCTGTATCTTATCTGTCGCAGGTGCGCTTCAGGTATGCAGTAAGTTTTATATGCAGTAAGCTTAAAGTGCATGTAGTGAGTTTGAAGCGTGCAGTAAGTTTAAAATTGTAGTAAGTTTAAAGTTGTAGTAAGTTTCATGAGAGAAACATTCAATAAAGGAGTGATTTTTGATGCGTTGGGCAGTGCGAGGTGCTTTTGTGTGGGTTCTGATTATGAGCGTTGTCGCTTCGGCGTGGGCCGTCCCTCTTCCCGCGCCGCAGACGGAGGGCGGGATGGGGCTTTTCGAGGCGCTCAGGAAACGTGCTTCGGCCCCGGGCGGCGACTTTCCGACGGGGCGGCTGGCCCCGGAGGAGCTTTCCTCGGTTCTTTGGGCGGCGACGGGCCTGAACCGCGGAGACAAGGGCTGGACGGTCCCCATGGCGATGGGCCTTCCCCCCTACTGCAAAATCTACGTGGCCAAAGAGGACGGGGTTTTTCTTTACGACTGGCAGGGCAATGGCCTGACGGAAATTTCGGGGGAGGACATCCGGGGAAAGGTTGGCGCGCAGAATTTTGTGCGCGCTGCTTCGTGCATTCTGATCGTCGTGAGCGACGGCAGCGGACTGAGCGAATTTCAGGAACCCGAGCGCACGATATTTGCGTACGTCGCCGCGGGCGCGATGACGCAGGACGTGTACCTCGCGGCCGCGTCGCTCGGCCTGGGCGCGCGATACATCCACTCGATGAAGGAGGATGAAATCCGGGCCAGTCTGAGCCTCGCGCCCGGCGACAACCCTCTGTGTCTGATGCTGCTCGGGAAATAAAAACGCGGGGTCGGGCCGGGGCTTTCGCTTCGGCCTGACCCCTGTCCTGTAATATTCCCTTCCATATATAGTCCATAATATAGTCCATTCCATTCTCTTCATCTATTAATACATTCATTAACTCATACTCTTAACTAATATAAAACCAATGCCAGCAAAATTAACGGGGTCAGGGGGCTGCGTCCCCTGCGGGGTTTTTTCCGGGGGACAGAGTCCCATGTTTTGGTGTTTGGCCTTAAGTTGTTGATATTAAAACTGAAGACGCACCGTAGAATTAAGGGTACAACGATGTGAGAAAAACGTATTGTCAATATAATAATAACCTATATGATAGTATCATCTTAAGAGAGGAGGTGATTGAAATGGCGGCGATTGAAAACGCGTACCGCAGCAACGTGTCGTTGAAGCTGAACTCCGGCGTCAACCCCGTTACGGAGAACGTGATCGTCAAAAGCTGTTCCCTTGGGAAGGTCGTCCACGGGGCGGACTCCGGGAAGATCATGGACGTTGCGACGGCGTTGTTCCCCCTGTTGGAGTACCCCGTACTCCGCGTCGAGCGCACCGAGGTCACAGTGCTCGAGAACGCCTGATCATGGCGTTCGAAGGAGCCCGCAGTCTCCCGGCGTCTCGAGCGGGCTCCGCCCTCTGATTCAGGTCAAAAGGAGGTGAATGGTATGGGTATCAGTCTGAGAACAACGTTCAACGCAGGCGAGGGAAAGAAGATTTCCTTCAGCTTCCCCTGGGCCAACCCCGGGGCCGACGCGAGCGACATCAAAAACCTGATGCAGGAGATGATCGCCAACGGTGAGATTTACGCCGAAGCGCCGACCGGCATCGTCAGCGCCGAGTTCGTCGAGCGCACGGTTAGCCCTGTCGAGATGGACTAAGCCGTATTCGGGTCAACCCTCTCCCCTCTCTCAAGGGGGGGAGGGGGTAAATTTTGGAAAGGAGGTCAAACCGTGGACACGTTCATTCAGACAACCCTTCAGAGCGGTTTTTCCGTCGTTGTGGCGGCGTTTCTGCTGCTGCGGATGGAGGGGGAACTGCGGGCGCTGCGGGAGGCCATCGATCGGCTCCGATACTGTCAGACCTGTCGCTTCGCCCCGGTCGCCGAAAGTCGTGAGGAGACGGCGTCATGATCTACGAGGTAAGGTATTTCAAAACGCGGGAATTTGTCTGTCCCTGCTGCGGCGAAGGGCGAACGGCGCGCCTGCTGGTGCTGTACCTGGACCTGCTGCGCGCCGCGTGGGGCGAGGCCGTTACGGTCAACTCCGGCTGGCGGTGCGAGGCGCACAACACCGCCGTCGGCGGCTCGAAAAACAGCCGGCACAAAACGGGCTGCGCCGCTGACGTCCGCGTTCGAAGCGGAGCACGAACCGGCGTAGACCACGCGACGTTCGTCGCGCTGGCGATGCGGCTTTGCAGGCTTCCGGACTGGGAGGTCCGCGCCTACGACTCCTTTATCCACATCGCGACGCCACGCGGGGAGGAGGCGCAAATCTGGGACGGCAACGGCATTACCCTGTAATCGAGGAGGTCGCCCTCTGCCGGTATCCGGTCAGGCGCGTTCGACTTTGGCCTGAAGCCGCTCAGGGCGACACCAAAGGCTCAGGGGGCCAGGTCCCTTCTCATCGCAAAATCTGCCCCCTGAGCCTGAACGCTTACGCCCCGCTTAACGGTTACCCCAGTTCCCGAATTTTTTTCTCCATGAAGTCCAGCTTTGACTGGGTCTCGCTGACAGAGGCGAGGCCCTTTTCCTGCAGGGCCGTCATGGCGTAACGGTAGACGCTGAGAAGCTCCTGCCCGTGGATGCCCAGAAGACCCCGGCCGATGTGCTGTTCGCCGCTCAGCAGGATGTTGCCCGCCACGCTGGACATCTGCAGCAGCACCACCGCCTCCGGCGTCATCTTCATCTCGGCGATCGCGTGGTACGTCTCCTGTCCGTTGGCAAGGCGACGGGAGACCTCCGTCCGCATCTGGTCAAAATCGGACATCAGGCCCAGGCCGATATACATTTCAATGTACATCTCCTGAAATTTCTCGAGACAGGCCTGCACCGTCTGCTCCAGCAGCGCCGGATCGGTCTCCGGCTTTACAGGATTTGCTGAAAGGTCGGGGTTTTGTACAGGGGGCAACGGCCCTACTCCTTCTGCGGAGGGCCGGAGTTTTATATCTTTGAGCAGGTCGTTGTCCACGTCGCCGTTTTCCCGAAGGCCGTCGATCGCTACGCCCCGAATCGGCCCCGCCGTCCTGGGCGAACGTGAACTGGAAGGCCCGCGTCCTTTTGCCTTTCGGGAGGAGGTCCCCCCTCGCGACTTCAGGAGCAGCGGTACAAGCAGAAGCAGCACCACCACGACCACGGCGCCGATAACGCTGTACGGATAATAAGGCAGAACTTTCAGAGACTCCAGCCTTTCCTGTATTAACTCCATCATAACGCCTCCTGCCGCAAATATTTGCCCTCCTTAGTATACACTAAAGAGACCGTTGATTAAAGAGCTTACCAAGGCCCAAAATCCGCAGGCTGGCATTAAACATCAGCACCGGGGAGAAGCAAAAAATTGGACGAGGTATCGCCTCTGACCTTAAATTTACCTCAAAATCCCGATTTTGTGCATAACAATCCATGCCGTGGCGTTCCCGCCAACGACTCGCGGAATGGTGAGCCGCGAGCCTTCCTGAGCCTGAACGGTTACCTGGCTCGGCTTATGTCGCCATAGCCTGATGCCTGTGCTGCCGTCCATCAGGTCCTGGCAGCATGGTTGCTGTTCGTATTTTTGCTCCTGACATGTCCTTTTATATCCTAATTTTATCGGATTCCTCTTTAGGTATATTTTATTTATGAAGAATCGGATAACGACAGGGGCGTTGGAGAGGACGAATGCGAAAATCCGTGTGATGCAGCGTAAGACATATGGTTTCCGTGATGAGAGATATTTGGAGTTAAAATTTTATGCATTGCATGAAACGAAGATGAAAAATATCGCTTGAATAAAGCTATATCAACCATGAACGCAAATAACGGATGAGCC
>JAISSA010000076.1 GCA_031273365.1 Synergistaceae bacterium | reverse complement strand
AGGCCGTCCCGTAACGATCTGGGGGTCGAGCGGCAACAGGATCAAATTTTTTATGCGCGTCGATAAAAAGCCGGAGAGCGACTGGAGGCTGACGCTGCAGGGCAGGGCCCATGACGTTTTGAGACTCCGCGCGGAGTTGAACGTAACAGCGTTTATCAACAACCATCCCATTGGAGGGTGGAAGGTGGGGCGGGAGAGCAGCGAACAAAATTTCATCATTCCCCGGAAGCTTCCGGAGGATTCGTTTGCCGACGACGGGCAGCTTCTGACGCTTATGCTGCGGATGTCGCCGGCGTCCGGGCCCGCACTGGGAACGTCTTCGTTCGAGCTGGAGCGCCTCGAGTTTCATCCCCACGGCGAAGACCCCGAAACGGAGCTCAGAGAAGATGTGAACAGAAATTAACGGGGTCAGGGGGCTGAGTCCCCTGCGGGGTTTTTGTCGAGGGGCGGAGCCCCGTGTTTTGGACTTAAATTGTTGACGCCTGGCTTCTGTTGTTGACATTGAATTCTGAAGACGTCAATTTCAGGGAGGAATTTTGAGTGTTGGACCGAACCATGAAGTTTTCCGCTATCCACGTTGCGTTTTTGCTTTTGCTGTACGTTTTCCTGCCCACCTTCGTTCTTTCTGTTTTTCTGCTTCTGCGCACGGGTTCCCCTGCCCTGGCTCACTGGACCGCGCTGGCCGCGCTGACGGGGGTGGTCGTGTACAATCGGGGCAAAATCACCCCTGTCGACGTCCTGTGTTTTTTGCTGCTCATCCTTTTCAGCCATGCCGTTTCCTGGTGGTTTTTCGATATTTTCCACGACGGGCTGGCATATTTTCAGCCCGCGGCAAGTCGCGTCGCGGCGGGCTTCAATCCCGTATACGACGGATATATGGACTTTGGACGGGCTCCCGACAGCTGGAGCGACCAGGCGACGTATTTTCCGAAGTCGCTGATATACTTCGCGGCCTGCCTGACGGCGGCGCTGGGGGATATTCAGTTCGGTAAGGCTTACCATCTGCTCCTTCTTTTCTCCGCGCTTTTTTATACGGCGCATGTCGTGCGCGGCGAGACGTTCCTGAAAAAGTGCGTGTGGTTTCTGGCCTGCCTGAACCCCATCGCCCTGACGCAGTGGCCGTCGCTGATCATCGACGGCGCGCTGGCCTCGCTGACGCTGATCGGTCTTTTGTTCGCGAACGCCTTTTTTACCCGGAGGGCGGCCTCTCCGCTGGAGCACGTCATGGGCGTCATGGCGCTGTCTTTGCTGTTTTGCGTGAAGACGACGGGCTTTGCGTATGGAAGCATCATCATTTTTTTCATCTGCCTGCATCGCCTCTGCTCCGTTTACGGGGAGAGCAAAGGGCTTTACAACGCTTTTAAAAGCTCGTTCTTTTTGGGGCTGCGCCTGGGGGGCATGGCGCTTCTCGTAAGCGCCGTCATTGGCTTCCACCCTTACCTCACCAACCTGCGGGAGGGGCGGAATATCTTTTACCCGCTGGCTCGCGCCGACCACGCGGAAGAGATGAAGACGGTCAGGATACTGGATATGGTTGGCGATGCGGTGTACCCGTCGGCGCACAATCGTTTCACGAGGTTCTTTTTTTCGATCATGTCCCACCCGGAGGGCGAACGGCGGCCCGCGCGTCTCAAAAATCCATTCAAAGTTTCCCGGGATGACTGGGCGCCGCTGGGGGGCACGGTTTCCCAAAACGCGGGAGGGCTGGGACCTTTGTTCGGTCTTTTGCTGTGCGTCGCCGTTGCGCTGCAGGCGCTGCTGCAGGGCAGAGGAAACCTGTGGCTCCTGCTGACCCTGCTTTTGCTGACCTTCATTCAGCCCTACGCCTGGGTGCTGCGGTACGTGCCGTTTGTGTGGCTTCTGCCGTTTGTGTGCCTGGCCTCGATTCCGAAGAAAAAGGAAGTTTTTTTAACGATCCCTCTGCTTATTGCGTTTGTCAATACGGGAGGCATCATGTATTTTATGCTCAGGTATCAATGGAATTTCAGTCAGATCACGAGGAACTCGTTTGAACCGTATCGGGGGGAAACGGTTTTTCTGGACCAGTCGATATTCGAATTCGACGGTATTTTAAATCGCTTCGACCTCAGACAGAAATACGTCAACCCGGAGGAGGTCGTTTTTTACAGGTATCCGTTGCTGGGTCATCTGGCGCAGGGTCGTTCCTCCGCGGGGGTCAACATTTTTTTCCCGGAGGACCTGCCGCCTCTGCCGGAGTTCCCGATGTTCCTGAGCGACGGGAACGCCAGCGACGGGAACGCCCTGCCGTGGCTGAAGATGTCGGAGGGACTCGTTCCCGCCGAGGACTATCGGGAAGGCCTTCCCGTAACGGTTTGGAGGTCGTATGGCGACAGGATCAAATTTTTCATGCGCGTCGCTGAAAAACCGGCGAGCGACTGGAGGCTGACGCTGCAGGGCAGGACCCATGCCGCTGTGAGACGCCGCGCGGAGTTGAACGTAACGGCGTTTATCAACAACCATCCCATTGGAGGGTGGAAGGTGGGGCGGGAGAGCAGCGAACAGAATTTCATCATTCCCCGGAAGCTTCTGGAGGACTCGTTTGCCGGCGATGGGCAGCTTCTGACGTTTATGCTGCGGATGCCGGCGGTTTCTTCCGGAGGGCTGTCCGTGTGGGGAACGTCCTCGTTCGGCCTGGAGCTGGAGCGCCTGGAATTTCACCCCTGCGGCCCGTGACTTCAGTCCGTGACTTCAGTCCATGACTTCAGCGCGAGGCCGAAATGATTGCCCTCGCGAGCGCGGGAAACGAGAGTCCCGCCGCTCGGGCGGCTTTGGGGACGAGGCTCGTGGAGGTCATGCCCGGCGCGGTGTTGACCTCCAGAATCCAGGGAACCCCGTCGGAGGAGAGGCGGAAGTCCGAGCGGCTGTACGCTCTGCACGCCAGACAGCGGTGGGCCGTCAGGGCGTCCGCCGTCACGCGCGCGTACACGGCCTCGTCCAGCGGGGCGGGGACGAGGTACTCCGTGGCCCCGGCGGCGTACTTGTTGTCGTAGTCGTAAAAGCCATGGCGGGGGACGATTTCGATGACGGGGAGGGGAACGGTTTTTCGTCCGCGCTCCAGAACGGCGACGGTCAGCTCCCGGCCTGCCACGTATTCTTCGATCAAAACCCCGGAATCGTGGAGAAAAGCCTTATCGATCGCGTCGGGAATCTCCTCGGGGCGCGTGACGAGAGTCACCCCGACGGTGCTGCCGCCGGAACAGGGTTTCACCACCACATGCCCGCCGAGAAATTCCGTGATCGCGTCGACGTCGACCTCCGAGTCCACGGAAAACAGGAGCCCCTTCGGAACCTGAAGGCCGGCGCGGGCGAAGAGGACGCGCGAGGTCCCCTTGTGCATCGCCGCCTTGCAGGCCGCGGGGCGCGAGCCCGTGTAGGGCAGCCCCATGACGGAAAGCACGGACTGCAGGGTGCCGTCCTCGCCCCAGTCTCCGTGCAGCGCGATAAAAGCGAAGTCGAATCCCCCCTCCCGGAGTTCCTGAACCTCCCCCAGCGACCGCAGGTCCCATTCTGTAACGTCGAAAGGCCCGGTGCGCAGAGCCTCGGCCACGGCCCGCCCGCTCCTCAGAGAAACCTCGCGCTCGGCCCCGTCGCCTCCGCAGAGGACGACCACTCTTTTAATGTCGCGCATCTTCAGCCTGTGTCCGGGCAATTCATTCGTTCCTTTCTCTTCGCATTATTTTTTGCGTTATTTTTTCCATTATAGGGTCTCCCGAAAAACGTAAATCTGCGTTTTTTCCCAAAATGATCGATGAACGGATTTTTATTGATAAAATGTTTGTACTCGTTCAAGCCTCATGCGTCCGACCACATCCATCCAACCGCTGAGGGAAGCATAGGGAGTTTCAGGGGGGCCAGCGAAGCCCAGGGCTGAGCGGGCGAGGGGACACGTTCCCCTGCCCCCCTGATTTTGAACGTTTACAAATGTTTGAGGCGAGGAAGATCATAGCGGATGGTTTTAATTGGATTGGAGATGGCAGTAAATGTGGAAAACCTCGAAGACATGGAAGATATTATGGAAGATATTGAAGATAGTATGGGAAATATCCGGGATTGAGATCTCGTGCGCTGTGGTAGCGCTGATGCTGGTAATGTCGTGTTTGAACGCCGCGTGGGCGGCTCCCTCGTCCCGAAAGGGCGAGGACAGGGCGGAGACAGCGATTTCGGAGAGGGTCGTCGCCTCGGACGTCGGAGACAATGCGGCGGTGGCGTCTCTGTCTCTGGAGGACTGCATCGAGATCGCGCTGGCCGCGCACCCCTCTCTGAGGCAGGCCCGCGGCGTCACGCAGGAGCAGGAGGCGCACCTCGAAAGCCTGCGCGCGAACGACCGGGCAAAACTGAGCGCCGGCGTCTCCCACGGGTACTCCCGAAGCTCCTCGAGCGGCTCGGACAACAGCTATTCCGCCGGGCTCTCGGGGTCGAAGATGCTTTACGACGGAGGCAAAAATCGCATCTCCCGGACCGCGCAGGGGATCGCCATCCGCCAGGCGGGCGAAGGGGAGACGAATACGGCCCTGTCCATAATCTGCGACGTCGAAAACGCCTGTTACAAACTCCTGCTGGCGCAGAAAAATCTGGAGGTGGCCCAGGATCAGCTTCGCAACCTCGGGGATCATCTCAGGATGGCTCAGGGCTATTACGAGGTCGGGGCGCGTCCGCGCATCGACGTCACCCGGGCGGAGGTCGACGTGGCGAACGCCCGGGTGGAGATGCTGAAGGCGGAGGCGGACGTTCGCCTGTCCTATGAAAATCTTCTGGTCTCCATGGGCAGCGTGAACCTGAAGCCCTTCGTTCTCTCGACGACCCTCGACGCTCCGACGGTCTCCA
Organism: Synergistaceae bacterium; assembly: GCA_031273365.1. Classification (GTDB taxonomy): domain Bacteria; phylum Synergistota; class Synergistia; order Synergistales; family Aminobacteriaceae; genus JAISSA01. The sequence goes on along the minus strand of JAISSA010000076.1, from coordinate 17,691 downwards.
CGGACGTCGAAAACGCGACGCAGGTCGCGCTCTCCACGCGCTCCGATTATCGGAGGGCGCAGCTGGAGGTCGAGGCCGCGCGCGTCCGCATCCGGAGCGCGGCGCGTTCCAACGCCCCCACCTTTACGGCCAGCTTCGGAGGCCAGTACAGCGGCAGGGACTTTCCGCTTCAGGATAACGCCAACGTCGGGTTGCGCGTGGATTTTCCCGTTTTCGACGGGGGAGAACGCGACGCCTCGACGGCCGCCGCCCGCGCGCAGCTGGCGCAGGCCGAGGCCTCGCTCGAGGGGCTGACTCAGAGCATCGTCTACGAGGTGCGTCAGGCCACCGTGGACCTTGAAAACGCCCGGCAGCGCGTCCAGTCCGCCGAAGAAGCCGTGCAGTACGCCAACGAGAACCTGAAGCTGGCGCAGGGGCGTTACAGCACCGGCGTGGGGAGTCCCATCGAGGTCAGCGACGCCGTTTCAACCCTTTCAAAAGCCCTTTTCACGCGCTACCAGACCCTGTACGACGCCCTTGTCGCCGCCGTGGCGCTGGAAAAAGCTACGGGGGGAGCGATTCGTTGAAAAAATTTCTCGTCCTGATCGCAATCGTCGCGCTGGCCGGCGGAGTCTGGTACTCCTTCTTCAGAAAGAGGCCGGTGAGTTTCGAGTTGCGTACGGGCAGGGTGGAAAGCGGCGACATCACGGCGACGGTCACGGCCAGCGGCAAGCTGAACGCCGTTTCCGTCATCGAGGTGGGGACGCAGGTGTCCGGGACCATTCAGGAGCTTTACGTGGATTACAACTCTCCCGTCAGGGAAGGGCAGCTCATTGCCCGGCTCGACCCCGCCGTGCTGCGTTCCCAGCTCACGGAGAGCCAGGCCAGCCTCGAGGTCGCCGAGGCGGGGGTGGGCAGCGCCAGCGCGTCCCTCATCGACGCCGAGCGCAAGCTCAAACGCAACAGGGAACTTTACGCGCGCAGGCTGATCGCCCAAAGCGACCTGGAGGACTCCGAGACCGACGTTCTCCTTAAACGGGCGCAGCTTCAGGAGGCCCGGGCGCGCGTCACCCAGGCAAAAGCCGCCGTGGAGCGCGCGCGGGCCAATCTGGACTACACCCGCATCACCTCTCCCGTCGACGGGGTGATCGTTTCGCGTCAGGTCGACGTCGGGCAGACCGTCGCGGCCAGCTTCCAGACGCCCACCCTTTTCAGCATCGCGCGGGATCTCACCCGGATGCAGATCGACACCAGCGTGGACGAGGCGGACATCGGACGCGTCGCCGAAGGGCAGGACGCCGGCTTTACCGTCGACGCCTTCCCGGAGGAGCCGTTCAGGGGCCGGGTCGTACAGGTCCGCATCGCGCCGGCGACGACGGATAACGTGGTCACGTATACGGTGGTCATCCATGTCGATAACCTCGATCTTCGCCTGAAGCCGGGCATGACCGCGAACGTCGCCATCGAGACCGACACGCGGCGGGGCGTCATGAAGATTCCATCGGCCGCGCTGCGTTTCAGGCCGCCTCAGGCGCTGCTGGATACGCTTCCCCCCTCCGTCCTCTCAGGCGACGCGGAGAACCGGGGAGGACTGTACGCCGGAAACGTCTGGCTCGTCCGCGACAACAGGCCGGTGCGTCGCGTCTTTATACGGACGGGCGTGAGCGACGGCAGTCAGGTCGAGGTCGTGTCGGGGGATCTTCGGATCGGCGACGAACTGGCCGTCGCGGCCCTGGAAACCGGAGCCGGCCGCCGTCGCGGCAGAGGGTTGTTCTAAACGTGCCCGCCCTAAACGTGCCTTTAATCGAGGTCCGCAATCTGGTCAGGGTTTACCATACGGGCGAGGTCGAACTTCGGGCGCTCGACGGCGTCTCCTTTACCGTGGAGCGGGGGGAATTCGTCTGCGTGATGGGGCCCTCCGGTTCCGGAAAATCCACCATGATGAACGTTCTGGGCTGTCTGGACGTCCCCACGGAGGGCAGCTATATCCTGGACGGGGTCGACGTCAAACGGCAGAATCGGGCGGAACTGGCCGTGATACGCAACCGTAAGCTGGGGTTCGTCTTTCAGGGGTTCAACCTTCTGCCGCGCGCCAACGCCGTCGAGAACGTGGAGCTGCCTCTGCTTTATCGCAACGTCGGCAGCGCGGAGCGCCATCGGGCGGCGTCGGAGGCGCTGAGGCGCGTGGGGCTCGCAGATCGGGCGCAGCACAGACCCAACCAGCTGAGCGGCGGACAGCAGCAGCGCGTCGCCATCGCCCGTGCGCTCGTCGGCCAGGCCCCCCTCATTCTGGCGGACGAGCCGACGGGCAATCTCGACACGAAAACCAGCGAGGGGATCATGAGCCTCTTCTCGTCTCTGAACAAAGAAGGCATCACAATCGTCCTCGTTACCCACGAACCGGACATCGCCCTCTGGGGAAACCGAACCCTCAACTTCCTCGACGGCAGGCTCGTCTCCGATAAAGAATCTTCTCGCATCGGAGGCCGATTTCTCTCTGAATTAGCGTAATAGTCATGTAAAATATAGGGACATCCGGAGACGAGCTTCGAAAAAGATAAAAGAGGCGTTTTGTATGGCAGAGGCAATCGACGTTCCTGACGGGACATTTGGCGGAAAACTCTCGAACGGGGGGCGCGAGGGGTTGGATATCGCCTTCCTGTCGCCGGGTTGCAGGGTGCGGAGTGACAGTTACCGCGTCGTCGGTTTGAGATGAGAAAACAAATTCTGGTCGTCGACGACAATATCGTAAGCCTGAAACAGGTCAGCGCCCTGCTTGCCGGGCACTATGGATTTTCGCTTTCCAGGTCCGGCAGAGAGGCTCTCAAATTTTGCGAGCAGGAGGCCCCCGATCTTGTCCTGCTCGATGTCGAGATGCCGAACATGGACGGCTTCGAAACTCTCGCGGCGTTAAAGGCCATTCCGGGCATGGCGGGCGTTCCCGTGATCTTTCTGACGGGCAACATCGACGCCGCGACCGAAATCAGAGCTCTTGAATCCGGAGCGAGGGACTTTATCAGAAAACCGGCCGATAAGGACATTCTGCTGCACAGAGTGGGGTTTCATCTCAGGCTGCACGACTATCAGACCAACCTCGAAAAGACGATGAAGGAGCTGGAGCGCAGCATCGTCGTGTCCTTCGCCGATCTGGTCGAATGCCGGGACGGCAACACGGGAGGGCACGTGCTGCGCACCAGCAGATGCGTCGAAATCATCGGCCGCAGGCTGCTGGACAAGGGACTGTTCAGCAAAGAACTCTCGGGGAAAAATCTGGAGTTGATGGTGCGCGGCGCGCCGTTTCACGACATTGGCAAAATCGGGATCAGCGACGTCACGCTCCTCAAACCCGGCGCCCTCACCGACAGGGAATACGACGAGGTGAAAAGGCACACGGAGATCGGCGCCCGTATCCTGAAGAACATCTACAGGCGCACGCCCGACCAGCATTATCTCGAATACGCCGCTCTGATGGCCGAGGGGCACCACGAGAGGTACGACGGCAACGGATACCCTCATGGACTCAGGGGCGAGGAAATCCCTCTTTGCAGCCGGCTGATGGCCGTGGCGAACGTCTACGACGCCTGCCTGACCGACAGAGCCTACAGGCCCGCTCTCAGCCGGGACGAGGCGTGCGCAGTCGTCGTTCAGGGCAAAGGAACGGAGTTCGACCCGTGCGTCGTGGACGCCTTTCTGGAGGTCCGGGAAAAACTCGCGCTGCTCGACGAGAGTCGGGAGCTGTTGCCTGGGGGTGTGTACAACTCATGAAGGACATTCTTGTCGTGGACGATAACATAGCGAGCCTGAAGCAGATCGCCTCGTTTCTCGCCGGCAGCTATGGCTACTCTCTGGTCAGCTCCGGGCGGGAGGCCATCTCGGTGTGCGCGCAGAGCCTCCCGGACCTCATCCTGCTCGACGTAAAAATGCCGGACATGGACGGGTTCGAGACCCTTGCGGCGCTCAGGAAAAATCCCGTCCTGAGCGACGTGCCCGTCATCTTTTTGTCCAGCAGCCGGGACAACGCCGTCGAGGTGAAGAGCTTCCGGGCGGGCGCGATGGATTTTATCAAAAAACCGGTGGAAAGAAGCATATTGCTCCACAGGCTGGAGCTCCACCTGAACATCTCCGCCTACCAGTCGGCCCTCGCCGACTCGGTGAAGGCGATGGCCGACAACCTGGCGTCGTCCATCGCGGAATTGATAGAGTGCAGGGACGAGGAGACCGGCGGGCACGTCGTGCGCACGAGCAGGTACGTGGAGATGCTCGGGAAGGAGCTTATGGAGAAGGAGCTGTTCCTGAACGAGCTTTCGGGCCCGGCGCTGGAGATGATGGTGCGCGCGGCCCCGCTGCATGACATAGGCAAGATCGCGATCAGCGACCGAATCCTTCTGAAAGCCGACCGGCTGGACGATGAAGAATTTGCCGTCATGAAAAAGCACGCGTCCATCGGCGCGGAAATTCTGGAAAATATGTACGCGCGAACTCCAAGTCAGACGTACCTCCGATACGCCGTCATGATCGCTGAATCTCACCATGAGCAGTGGAGCGGCAAAGGCTATCCCCGCGGCACGGCCGGAGAGGAAATTCCGCTTTGCGCCAGAATCATGGCGGTGGCCGACGTCTACGACGCCCTGGTGAGCAACCGCATTTATCGCAGAGGAATGAATGCTGTGGAGGCGTTTCACATAGTAATGGAAGGACGCGGAACACAGTTCGACCCGCGAGTGGTGGATGCGTTCAGGGTCTGCTGTCTTAAATTTCCCGGGATCGACGGACAGGCAGGCTAAAATACCGGAGGTTGAAATACTGGAGGTTGGACGGCACGAATCCTGTTGCAGAAATTTTGTTCAGCTATTTGCGCAGTATACTGTATCACCCCACACGGGCGGAGTTGGACCTGGAGAGCCTGCCGGAGGATTTTCGTGAACTTGGGAAGGGGCTTCAGTATTTTGCCGGGTGTATTGCGGAGACTCACGAGCTTGCAAACGCGCTGGCGAAGGGACACCTGAACTGCAAACTGCCGTCGCGGGGCAACGAGATGGCCGCCCCTCTCAAGGCGTTGCACGCGTCGCTGAAACATCTGACCTGGCAGGCGCAGCAGGTGGCGAGCGGAGATTACAAACAGCGCGTGGGGTTCATGGGAGATTCCGCCGACGCTTTCAACATGATGATAGAGCAGCTGGAACAGCGGAGCGCCGAGCTGCTCAAGGCAAAGATGGCGGCGGAGGCGGCCTCGGAGTCGAAGAGCGCGTTTCTCGCCACGATGAGCCACGAGATACGCACCCCACTGAACGCTATTATCGGCTTTTCCGAGATACTGCTTCACAAAGCCCTGCCCGCGGACGCCCACGCCGACTTGGAAAAGATATACAGCTCGGGCGCGAACCTGCTTGCCATCGTCAACGACATTCTGGACATCTCCAGGATCGAGGCGGGCGAGTTTGAAATCACGCCGGTGGCTTACGACGTTCCAAGCCTGATCAACGATGTGGTGCAGATCAATATCGTGCGTATCGGCGCAAAAAACCTGTCGTTCGACATCGATATCGACGAATCGATGCCGGGCAGGCTTTGCGGCGACGAACTGAGGCTGAAGCAGATATTGAACAACCTGCTCTCCAACGCGTTCAAGTACACGGAAGAAGGGAAAGTGACGCTCCGGGTCAGGTGCCGGCGGGAGGGGGACGACGCTCTCCTCTCGTTCATCGTGGACGACACCGGGATCGGCATCAAAAAAGAGGACATGGGGAAGCTCTTTATGGAATACAGCCAGCTGAACTCGCGCAGCAACCGCAATATCGAGGGCACGGGGCTGGGACTTTCCATCACGAAACATCTCGTCAGCATGATGCACGGCACGATTGTGGTCGAGAGCGAATACGGGATCGGCAGTGTTTTCCGGGTCGACCTGCCGCAAAAAATCGTGAACGATATCCCCATCGGCGCAAAAGTCGTGGAAAACCTGAGGGATTTTCGCTTTATGGAAGACCGCCGACGGCGACGCGGCAAAAATCTCGTTCGCGTGTACATGCCCTATGGGAGGGTGCTGATCGTGGACGACGTGGTGACGAACCTCGACGTGGCCAAGGGGCTCATGATTCCCTACGGACTCTCCATAGACTGCGTGTCCAGCGGACGTGAGGCGATAGAGAAGATTCGTTCGACCGGAGACGACGCCCCTGACGGAGAAAAATATAACATCGTGTTCATGGATCACATGATGCCGGAGATGGACGGAATCGAGGCGACCCGAATCATCCGGGAGATCGACACCGAATACGCGCGCACCGTGCCCATCGTCGCGCTGACCGCAAACGCCCTCGCCGGAAACGAGGAGATGTTCCTCGAGAACGGTTGCAGCGCGTACCTCTCGAAACCCATCGACATCATGAAGCTGGATGTGATTCTGAATCGATGGGTACGCGACGTTCAGAGTGCGGAGACGCTGCGGAAAGCGGAGCGCAGGAAAACGGACAGGTTCGTCGTCACGGAGGTCGCGTTCGGTCCTCGCGTTTCGGGCGCTCCCCGCCTGGTGTGCCCCGATTCTGCGGGCCCTGAGCTCGCGGGCCCTGGCCTCGCGAGCCTCGACTCTGCGAGTCTCGACTCCACGAGTCTCGACTTCGCGGCGGGAATACAGCGCTACGGGACCGAGGCCGCGTACCTGCAGATTTTGCGCTCCTACGCGACGCACACGCCGGCCCTGCTCGCACGTTTGCAGAATCTTTCCCCGGCTGTGCTGAGCGATTACGCCATCGCGGTTCACGGCCTCAAGGGCGCAAGCTTCGGAATTTGCGCCGACGCGGTTGGAAAGCTGGCCGGGGAGCTGGAAAGATCGGCGCGGGCCAGGGATTTTGAAGCTATTCGGGGGAAAAACGAGTCATTGATCAAACTGACGGAATCTCTGCTGGCGAAGCTGAAAAATGTGCTGCACGCCGCAGAAAACCTTCCGTCCGAGACCTCTGTCGGCAAAGAGCGCCTGCCGTCGCCGGACGCCGTGCTTCTTCAAAAGATGCTGGAGGCGGCCAGGCGCTCCAGAACCTCGGAGATGGAGGAGATCATGGCGGAGCTGGAGCGGTACGAGTACGAATCGGACGGCGAAACGATCGCGTGGCTCCGCGAGCGTCTGGACACCCTGGAATACAGGGCGATGAAAGAACGCCTCGAAGCGCATTGCCGCGGCGACGTCGAATGCACGGCGCCCAGGCAGCTGCAATATACATTGTGACCAAAGGTTCACACTCAGGCTTCATATATGGAATACACGTGAGGTAAAATTTGCGGGCAGGCGGCTCCGGCTGCGGACGAAAAAGGACGGAGGGATATGTGATGATGCGGCGTATGGCGGAGACGTTCGACTGCGTGAGGTGCTCCACGCCTCTCGGGGAGATGGTGCTGACGTCGGACGGTTCCGCGCTCTGCGGGGCGTGCTTCGTGGGGCAAAAGTATTTTCCGGCGCTGGACGCGAAAGAACGGGAAAGCGAGCTGCTTTGTAAGGCGGCCCATGAGCTGGAGCGTTATTTCGCGGGAGAGCTGCGCTGTTTCACCGTTCCTCTTCGTCCACGGGGGACGGACTTTCAGCAAAGGGTATGGTCGGCCCTCACGGGCATCGGCTACGGCCACGTCGAGAGTTACGGAAAGCTGGCCGCGCTTCTGGGTTCGGGCCCTCGCGCCGTCGGCGGGGCCACGGGACGCAACCCGATAAGCCTCTTCATCCCCTGCCACCGCCTGGTCGGAGCCGACGGATTTCTCACGGGTTACGGCGGAGGGCTGGACAGGAAAAAAGCTCTTCTGGCGCTGGAGGGCGTCGAGGTGAAGAATGAAAAGACGGCGCCGCCCAATAACTTGAGCAAAACCATGGGGCGCTGCCCCATACCCCGCAGGGGATTTTTCCCGGTCCCCTGACCCCGTTAATTTTTTCCCTTGAATTTCCGAATGCGGCGGTTCGCGGCGAAGATGCCCGAACCGCCGTTGTGCGCGGTGGGCTCGTCGTTTAAAATCGTAGAGTTTTGGCGTGAATAAGGCAAAACTATTAAGGTAAAAATAATGTAAAGAGCGGGGAGAGAGCATCGATGAATATTGTGCCTTACGTTCGCAGAACTCAATTTTATGAGACGGATCAGATGGGGGTGATACACCACTCCAACTATATCCGCTGGTTTGAAGAGGCTCGGGTGGATTTTCTGGAACAGATCGGCTTTCCCTACGAGCGGGTAGAATCGCGGGGGATCACGTTTGCCGTGCTGAGCCTGTCCTGCGAGTACAGGTCGTCGGTCCTTTTCGGGGACAGAGTGCATATTGCGACCGGGGTCGCCGACTGCGGGCACGCCAGAATGACGATGGCCTACCGGGTGACGGACGCGGCGTCCGGAGAACTTCGGACGACCGGAGAGACGCGACACTTCTTTTTCAGAAAGGAAGACGCGCGCCCCGTCTCGTTAAAAAAAGCGATCCCGGAACTGTACGATCTGTTCTGTTCCCTGAAGCCGGAACGACGTTAGACGCCCGGAACAGCCCCAGGGACGGCCCTGCCCCGCTTATCGCCACGTTTGCACGAATCCTCCGGGTACCCCTGCCTGCCTTTTATCCAGTCCTCTTCGTTACGTTAAAGGTGTAATTCGTAAAGAATTTTGAACTTATGTTTTGTTTAGCGAAAATATAAAAAGAGTGTGCTAGAATAAAATGTAACCTGTGGTAAATATTCATAACTTAAACTCTTTTACAACGAGGTAGGGTTAATTTGGGGTGCGTTTCTCAGGGGAATTTCTGCTGTGTCGTGAAGCTGTAAGCCGAAAGGAAGAGGGCTCTGCGGGGCCGTTTCGGCAACTGTTTGCGTTGTTTACGGAATCGTTACGCGCAGGAGGGCAGAGAAGCCCGGGGTTGAGCGGGCCCTGTTTTTCCGTGTGCGGACGTTTATAAACCGGATTGAGCGGCAGCCTGCAAAAAGAACGCTGTCGGCGCTGCTTAATTTTTCCCAGAGGGAGCGTATGTTTGTTTTAGTGAAACAATGGTGTGATTCTGTTCCTGAATTGCGTGATAAGCCTTCAGTACTATTGTCACTTGTATGCTTGCACAGATTGTCGTAGGATAACCCCAAAGTTTTTCCTGGGCAGGAGGTTCTTGTTATGGATCCCGTAATGGTGGATATGTCGAAGCTTATGGAAGTCAAAATGGAAGTCAAAAATGATAAGACCGAAAGGCTGCGGTCATCGGTCTCCGTCAGTTCCGGAAAGAACGAGGTCACTTTCGAGGAGTTGCTTTCTTCCTCGATGAAGGAAGTCAACGATTTACAGCTGGAGTCGGACGCGATGGTTCAGAAACTGGCTACGGGGGACGTCGAGGACATTTCGGAGGTCGTCATGGCCTCTTCCCGTGCGGAAGTCGCTCTGAGGATGTTTATGGAGCTTCGCAACAAGTTCGTGGACGCGTACCAGCAATTGTCCAGAATGTCGGCCTGATTTCTTAAGGAGCGATGGAAAGTTTAAGGCAGTTATTTTCAAGATTTCTGCTCTTTTGGGCGACGCTCAGGGTCTGGCAAAAGGCGTCGCTGATCGGGGCGGCTTTCCTTGTGTTCAGCCTGCTTGGCCTGATGGTTTTCCGGGCGGGAAGGACCGCTTATGAGCCGCTTTTTTCCGGCCTTGAAGTCACAGATCAGGCCGCTATTGTGACCTACCTCAGAGAAAACAAGATTCCCTATCAGCTGGACCCGGTGGCCAACGCCATTCTGCTTCCCCGAAGTCAGGTGTATGAAGTGCGGCTTTCGCTGGCGCAGGCGGGCCTTCCCAAAGGAGGCACCACGGGGTTTGAGATCTTCGACGAATCGACGATGGGGATGAGCGAATTTCAGCAGAGGATAAGCTACGTCAGGGCGCTGGAGGGAGAGTTGCAGCGCACCATTGGCCAGATGGACGCGATCGAGTCCTCCCGGGTCAGCGTCGTCATTCCCCGGGAGCGCCTTTTTCTCGAACAGCAGCAGCCCTCCACCGCGTCCGTTCTGGTGCGCCTGAAACCAGGCGCGTATCTGGGGTCCGACAAGGTCAAAGCCATCATCCACCTGGTCTCGAGGAGCGTCGACGGCCTGCAGCCCGAAAACGTGACGGTCATTGACACGCGTGGCCGCAATCTGTCGGAAATGTTCGGCAACGAGCTGTTCATTTATTCTCAGGACGGCCAGGGCACGGTGACCTCCGTGCAAAGGGGGCTGGAGCGGGATCAGGAAAAGGAAATGGAGGCCAAGGTTCGAAGCCTCCTGGGAAGTCGTTTCGGCCCGGGTAACGTCGCCGTCGGGATCAAGGTCGATCTGAATTTCGACAAAAAGGATGTTTCCGTCAAGGAGCAGATCCCCGACCCCAACACGGGGCAGGGAGTTGTCCGCAGCAACACCAAGACGGACGAAAGCTACACGGGAGAGGCGAGTCCGCCCGGGGGGACGCCCGGGACGACGACCAACATTCCCGGCTACTCGGTCAATACGCAAAACTCAAATACCGAATACAACAAGACGGAGACCACGACCAACTTTGAAATTTCCTCGCGGGAGAGCAGGGAGGTCCTGACGCCCGGCGGGATTCGGCGCCTGACGGCCGCGATTATCGTCAATGGAGTACTGGACGAAGCGGAACTCTCCCGGATAAGGCTTCTGACGGCGGGCGTCATCGGATTCAACGAGGCGAGGGGGGACAGCATCGTCGTCGAGGCGATGGCCTTTTCCACCGAGCTGGCTGACGCTTTGGCGGGAGAACTTCGTCGGGACAGAATGCTGCGCGTCGCAACGGCTTCGACAATTGCCCTCGCGATGCTGGCGTGCGTCGCGGCGACGGGATTCTGGTGGCTGCGCCGACGCAGAATGCGCGCTGCTCTTAACGCGGTGCAGAAGGAAAGTAAACATGTGCCGACGATCCAGGAAATGCTGACTTCTCCCGACATGCTCGCCTTCCAGGGAGAGATGGCGGTTCTGGAAGAACAACTGAAGGCCTACGCCAAAAATAACCCCTCCGAGGTGGCGAATCTGGTGAACGAGTGGATCTCGACGGACGGTTAGGGAGACGCTGAATCTCCATTTGCAGATTATTTTTTGCAGATTGCGTTTGACGTGGCTAACGAAATTGTAAACGTTCAGGCTTCGTGCGTCCGGCCTCGCTCTGGCAGGCGCCGCGGAACGGCCTTCGAGGGATTCCGGGGGGCCGAAAGGGTTTTCTTTCCCCCTGAGTCTGAACGTTTACACGAAATTAAAGGAGTTCCCTGATGGCAAAGTCGGCTAAGGTGAGCAGTGTATCCAACAGAGAAAAAATTGCAGTCCTCATGGTGGCTTTGGGTAACGATATCGCCGCGGATGTGTATAAACAGCTTGACGATGCATCGATTGAGCTGATTACCCTCGAAATAGCGAACCTGAGGAAAATAACGCCCGAATTGAAGCTGGACGTTATGAAAGAAGCGCAGGAAATCCTGATGGCCAGGGAATTTATGGCCCGCGGCGGGGTGGAATACGCGCGCGACGTTCTGGAACGGGCGCTGGGGCCGGAACGGGCACAAAACTTACTTACCCGCATCACCGCGAGCCTCCAGGTCCGTCCGTTCGATTTCATGCGCCATACCGATCCTCAGCAGGTCCTTGGCTTCATCCAGGGAGAGCACCCTCAGACCATAGCGCTTATTTTGTCCTACCTCGAATCCCCTCAGGCGGCGATGATCATCAGCGGGCTGCCTGCCGTGATGCAGGCGGAGGTCGCGAGGCGCATCGCCAAAATGGACCGTATCACGCCGGAAGTTCTGCGGGAGGTGGAACGCGTGCTGGAGCGCAAGCTGAGCACCGTCATGGGACAGGACTTCACTCTCGCGGGAGGAATCGACTCGGTGGTCGCCATTATCAACAGCGCCGACCGGGGCACCGAACGCAACATCATGGAATACCTGGAAGAGAACGACCCCGAGCTCGCCGAGGAAATCAAAAAACGACTTTTCGTCTTCGAAGACATCATTCGGCTGGACGACCGTTCGCTGCAGCGCGTGCTGCGCGAGGTGGAGATGAAAGAACTCGGCCTTGCCCTCAAGGGCGCGACCGAAGAACTTCGTTCGAAATTTTTCAAGAACATGTCCAAACGCGCGGCCGAGATGCTTCAGGAGGATATGGACTACATGGGGCCGGTACGCGTAAAGGACGTGGAAGAAGCACAGCAGAAGGTCGTCAACGTCGTCCGCGCGCTGGAAGAGGCTGGAGAGATCGTCGTCTCCACCGGCGGAGAGGACGAGTTGGTTGTCTAACCTTCGTCAGGGCATTTTGCGTGCGGTCCGGCTTCTGCCGGATGTCGTAAAAATCGGCATGGAAACTGAAATTGGAACCGAAGCTGAGATTGAAACTGAGATTGAAGCTGAGATTGAAACTAAAACTGAAGTTGAACCTGCCCTTCCCGCTTTTCCGGGGGAAGAGCAGGTTTTAAATGAAAAACCCCCGGCTCCCGTGCCCGACCCCCTCCAGGAGCTGACGGACCGCATCATGGAGCTTCAGTCCGGTGCGGCCGCCGCCGAAAGCGTCAAAAAGCAGCTTACGTCCAGGATCGCTTCTCTGGAGGCGGAGCTGGTGAAGGTGAAAGAGGACGTCGCCCGGAAGGAACGTGAGCTGACGGCAAGCGTCGAGGTCGCCAGAGAGCAGGCCAGAGCCGAGGGAAAAACGAAAGGACACGCCGAAGGACTGGAAAGCGGACGGCAGGCGAGCCTCGTTCAGGCTCGCTCCGAGGTCACAGAAGAATACAGAAAAAAATTTGCGGACCTCATGGGCCTGCTGGAGAAAATTCCGGTGAAACTCGAGGAAAATTTCGCCGGGCTGGTCGCCCTGAACCAGCCGCGAATGCTCCGGCTCTGGCAGGAGATGCTGAAAAAAATGCTTCAGCGGGAGATGACCCTTGCGCCTGAGGCCGTGCTCGACGTTTTGGGCGATGTGCTGGCCCGCCTGAGCGATAAAAACCACCTTCTGATCTACGTTTGTCCGGGGGACATGGCGCTTCTCGAGGCAGGGCTGCAGGAGGAGTTCGGGGACTTTCTGAGAGGAGTCCGTCATCTCGAGCTGAAGTCGGACGCGAACGTCGATAAAGGCAGTTGCATTGTGGAAACGAACCTCGGGATTTACGACGCGCGCTGGCGCACCCAGCTCGACCAGGTCGAGACGGTCATCGAGGCCCTTTTGCAAAAGCTGGGAAAAACTCCGACGCCCTCCCTGCCGCACCCCCGCAGAAAAAGGACGGGGAATGGAGCGGCGGAAAGCGCGCTGCCCGGAACCGCTTTCTTCTATGATTATTAAGTTCATGACTATTAAGTTCATGACTATTAAGTCTATGACTATTAAGTCTATGACTATTGCGCTGGCGGTACACGAAAAAGTTGGGAGATTCTGCCGGTGAAAGTGGATAATATGCTAAACAATGCAGACGCAACAAGTTCGGAAACAGGGAATCTGCTTGCGATTCTGGAGTCGGGCCTGGAGCAGCTCCAGCTTGTCCGAATCAACGGACGCGTCGTGCAGGTCGTGGGACTCGTGGCGGAATCTCAGGGGCCGGACGTGCGCGTGGGAGACCTCTGCAGAATTTGTTTTCGTGACGGATCGCACGGACTGGACGCAGAAGTCGTGGGATTCCGCGGGGATCGCGTGCTTTTGATGCCTCTGGGCGACCTGCGTGAGGTGGGTCCCGGCTGTGACGTGATTTCCACGGATCATCCTCTGGGGGTTTCCGTCGGCGACGCGTTGCTGGGCCGTATTCTGGATGGGCTGGGGCAGCCGTTGGACGATCGCGGCCCCCCCGTGACGACGGATTTTTATCCTTTGTACGCGAACCCGCCTCATCCCCTGCGGCGTCAGATGGTCGACCGGCCCCTGTCTGTGGGGGTGAAGGTCATCGACGGCTTCCTGACCCTCGGGATGGGCCAGCGCATTGGAATCTTCGCCGGCTCGGGCGTGGGGAAGAGCACCCTTCTGGGGATGATGGCGCGCTACACGACCGCCGACGTCAACGTGATTTCCCTCGTTGGAGAGCGCGGACGGGAAGTTCAGGAGTTTATCCGGCGCGATCTGGGGGAAGAAGGCCTCCAGCGCTCCGTCATCGTTATCGCCACGTCGGATCAGCCGCCTTTGATTCGCCTGAAGGCGGCTTTGACCGCGACGGCGATCGCCGAATTTTTCAGGGACGAGGGCAAAAACGTCCTTTTAATGATGGATTCCGTGACGCGCGTCGCCAGGGCGCAGCGTGAAATCGGACTGGCGATAGGGGAACCCCCGGCGACGCGGGGCTACACGCCCTCGGTTTTCGAGATGCTGCCCCGTCTGCTGGAAAGGGCCGGTTCGGGCGAGCGCGGCAGCATCACGGGCATATACACGGTGCTGGTGGAGGGGGACGACATGAACGAACCCGTGGCGGACACGGTGCGGGGAGTTCTGGACGGGCACGTCGTCCTGTCCCGGCGGATCGCCGCCCGCAATTTCTACCCTTCCGTCAGCGTTCTGGAAAGCGTCAGCCGCGTCATGCCGGCCGTCGTGGCTTCGGAGCATCTGAAGGCCGCGGGGCGCGTCAGGGATCTTCTGGCAACCTACGCCGAGGCCGAGGATCTGATCAACATCGGGGCATATAAGACCGGGGCGAACCCCCGTGTGGACTGGGCGCTGAAGCACCTCGATTCCGTGCGCGCGTTTCTGATGCAGAAGGTGGAGGATTCCTCTTCATACGAGGAGACCGTGAAGCAGATCGTCGCCCTGGCCCCGGAGGAAAACTGAGGAAAGCTCGAATCAGGGGGAATTTGAATTATGCAGCAGCGTATTCAGAGATTCAGCCGGATATTGAAACTTCGCGAAAACGATCGCAGAACGGAACAGACCGTTCTGGCAGGCGAACGCAGGGAAGAAGACGAGGCGCTTCACCGTCTGGACGTCCTTGGGCACGAAAAAATGAAAGCGATGGAAACTTTCAGCGACAACAGGAACAGAGCGTGTTCCCGTATGGAAATCTGGCTTCAGCGGGAGACCATCGACGTTCTGGAAAAGCACATCGACAGGGGCAAAGAAAGTCTCGACGAGGTGCGGCATCGAATTTCCTGCACGGAGGCGCGCCTCGTGGAGCGTCATCGTGACGTGCGCATGATGGAGGGCTACGTGGACCGCCTGAAGGACAATGCGCGCCATCTGTCGTTCCTTGCGGAACAGGGCGAACTGGACGACATGGCCGTGGTGCGTTACGCCCGATCGGAAAGACACGGCTGCGACGGAAAAGGCGACGAAAGATGATTCGGCTGACCAGTATCGAAAAGGTACAGAACCGCATCGGAGAAATTGCACGAAAGTGCGCTTCCCGCCCCGAATGGGAGCGGAAGGAGATGCCCGACGCCTCGAAAAACCGTTTTGTCGAGGTCCTGGACTCCGTGCAGAAAAAGAGCGAGGGAAATCTCTCCTCCGGCGGGCAGCGGGATATGGAGGCCCTCAGAAGGCTTGTCTCCCGTTACGCCGAAGAGCAGAACATCGATGAAGAGCTGATTCGCGCCGTCATTCAGGTCGAGTCGGGGTGGAAGACCGACGCGGTTTCCGTCAAAGGGGCGCAGGGGCTGATGCAGCTCATGCCGCGCACGGCGGCGATGCTGGGCGTGGATGACGCCTTCGACCCCGAGCAGAATATCGAGGGCGGGGTAAAATACCTCTCCGATTTGACCGATAAATACGAAGGAGACGTGGAAAAGGCGCTGGCGGCTTATAATGCCGGTCCTTCGAGGGTGGATTCCGGAGCCACGCCTTCGGAGACCGCACGGTACGTCAGAAACGTGATGGCCCTGTATCATCGTTACCGGGAGGAAGGTTGATGGCCGAAGAACGGCGGGAAGGCAGGTTTTCGGAGCGGGAGCGGGAAGAACGCCCTGACGGTGAACGGCAGGCTTCCGCTCCTGTCTCGAAAAAGAAGAAAAAAAGGAGCAGGATAAGTCTTCTTTTCCTGTTGCTGTTGTTGGCTTTTGGCGTTGGAACAGGTCTGCATTTCAGCGGGCTTTGGGATGCCCGTCCTCTGGTGTGGAGCGTCATCCCGCAAATTCCCTATCTGGGACAGCCTGTTGCCCGGTTCTTCAGAATCCCGGAGCAGTATACTCTGACGGTGGCCGAGCGGCGCGCCTTCGAGCTCACCGAGTGGCAAAAGCGCCTGGATGAACGTGAACGCGAGCTGGCGCGGCGCGAGTTGAATGTCGAGTCCATTTCCGGCGATCTTGGACAGCGTGCGGAGCGTCTTGCGGGGCAGGAAACCTCCGCGCGGCAGACGACGTCACGGGAGGCGGAAAATGCCGCCTCGGACGCGGAAAAGAAGCTGATGGAGCAGGTCGCCAGAACGTATCAGGACATGTCTCCGCGAAACGCGGCTCAGGTCGTCGAGCAGCTCACCGAGGGGCTGGCCGTGGACTTGCTTCAGAAACTTCCCGTCGACGCCCGCGCATCCATCCTCGGGAAAATGGACCCGAGGAAAGCGGCACGACTGACGGAACTTATGGCGATAAGCCCCAGATAGAACGCGCCTGACGCGGAATTTAAGAGGTGAGGTTTATGCAGAATGCGTTCCCCTTGCCCGTGGCGGCAATCTCTCAGGGAGAAAGCACGACGGGTGACGCGAGGAAAACCGAACGTGGGACGAAATTGGATGAGCCCGGGACGGGGAGGTTCGAGTCCTTTCTCGTGGCCTGTGCGCAGCCGGAGGCCGGGCAGTCCGGCG
This sequence comes from Synergistaceae bacterium, assembly GCA_031273365.1. Lineage (GTDB taxonomy): Bacteria > Synergistota > Synergistia > Synergistales > Aminobacteriaceae > JAISSA01. The sequence goes on along the minus strand of JAISSA010000076.1, from coordinate 994 downwards.
TCGGAGATTCTCCCTCCGATTTGCCTTTCCCGAGCCTGACGCTTCCCGTCCTGCAGGACGCGGAGACTGAGGAACCGCTGGCTCAGACGGGCGATATGCCTTTGTTTTCGAGGTCGATTTCGGCTCCTGTCACGTTCGCGAAGGACGAGGAGAGAGGCACGGGCAGGCTTTCGGAGCAGAAGGCCATGGAGGAAATTTTCCCCGATCCGGACATGGAACGCCTTCGCTCTCTGCTTTCCCGGATGCAGGATCGATACGCGGCCTCCCTGCGGGGGGACGGGCACGAGGCTGTTTCAGTCGAAGCGGACAAGCCGGATGAAAACGCGGCATCGGGGGACTCTTCCGACGTTCGTCCGGAGGGGAGCGGAGTGGAGCCCGAGGTCAGGAAAACTCAGGACGTATCCGGGGAAGAAAAGAAAGCGTCGATTCATGCCGGTTCGATTTTATCGACGCTTTCTCGTGTGCATGGCATAAGATTTGATGCTTCCGTGACGGAGGGATCGGGCGCGGAGGAAGAAGACAGAGTTTCTTCTCCCGTTTCCTCATATCCCGAAAACGACGTTTCGCGTTTTCCGCAGGAAACAACGCCTGAGGAGACGATGGAGCGCCTCCGTTCGATGCTTTCCCGGACGCAGGAGCGACACGAGGCTTTTCTGTTGAACGAGAAACTGCAGGGCGAGAAACCGGGGTACGGGGATATTTCGGTCGAAGCGGAGAAAGTGACCGAAACAGATAAAGTAACCGAAGCGGATAAGGCGGATGAAAACGCGGCGCCGGCGGTTTTTTGGGGCGTTTACCCGGAGGATGGCGGGGTCGGGCCTGACAGGGACAGGGAAATTTCGGACGTATCCGGAGAAGAAAAGAAAGCGTCGATTATGCCGGTTCGATTTTGTCGACGCTTTCTTTTGATGCTGCGGAAAAAGGAAACCCGGATATGCGCTTGGATATAGAGGAAGGCGTCGCTTCTCCTGTTTCTTTATACCCTGGAAACGAT
>JAISSA010000072.1 GCA_031273365.1 Synergistaceae bacterium | reverse complement strand
GCTGAGATACCCGCCCCCGCGGGCCAGAGTATGCGCCAGCACCCGCCGCCGAATGCCCCGGGCCATCCGGTCCACCCGACGCGCCCAACCTTCACCACGCATCACAACACCTCCCCATTAAAGCAATACCATGAATTGACAGCGATTGTATACAGGCGTTCCCGAAAAGTCAACCGGAGCGTCAGTCCGGTAAACTTCGAACGCCTTCTTGACAAACAGAAGTCTCCGGGTATAATTGTCAATCAATAAAACATATTAGTTTTATAAGTTATAATTTCCTGGAAGGAACAGGGCGGGAAAGATCAGGAAAGATCAGGAAAGATCAGGAAAGAACAAAGGGGGGGCAGGTTTTATGAATAAGCCTGATGGAAATCGACGAAATAATCCTGCAACATTAATGAGTATGTGTGGCTGGACGCAGCAGATGTGTGACGCCTGCTGCAAATGTACGCCTGTGAATTTGTGTTTGCCATGATGATCTGACGCCGCCGCAAAATAAAGGGGATCGCAAAAAAGTCAGCTTTCATCAGGAAGCTGACTTTTTTGCAGCTTAAAAACCAGGGTGCTTATATAAAATCATGATGACGGGAGAATTCGTAAATGACAGGAACAGCGACGGAATTTGGAACCGTAATGGCAATGGCGAGAAAATCCGCGCAGACGTCCGCGCGAAAAGTCAGCCAGCTTCACCCCTGCTTTGGGCAGGAGGCCCACAACAAATTCGGCAGGCTCCACCTTCCGGTCTCCCCTGCCTGTAACATCCAGTGCCGTTTCTGCAACCGCGCGTTCAATAAGGAAGAACTCCGCCCGGGCGTGACGGCGGGCATTCTGCGCCCCGACCAGGCCGTGGAGACCGTGAAGAAGGCCCTGTCGCTTTGCCCGGAGATTACCGTGGTGGGGATCGCCGGGCCCGGGGACACGCTGGCGACGAACTCCGCCATCGACGCGTTCCGCGCCGTCCACAGGGCCTACCCGCACCTGATAAAGTGCCTCAGCACCAACGGCCTGCTCCTCCCCGACCGGGCGGAGGAGCTGCTCGAAGTGGGGGTAAAGACCATCACGGTGACCGTGAACGCCGTCGACCCCCGCATCCTGGAAAAGGTGGTGTCCTATATCGTCTTCGAGGGAAAGCGGATAACCGGGCCGGAGATGGGAGGCATTCTGACGGTGAGGCAGCTCGAAGGCATCCGCAGGGTGAGCGGCCTCGGCGCGACGGTGAAGGTGAATACCGTGCTGGTCCCGGGGGTCAACGACGCCCATATCGAGGATATCGCCAGAGCGGCGAGCGAAGCCGGGGCGCACGTTTACAACATCATACCGCTGATCCCGCAGCACGAACTGTCTCACGTCGGGGAGCCCGACTGCGACATGCTCCAGAGGGCCCGGGAGGCCGGAGCCAGGCACCTGGAGGTGTTTCAGCACTGTAAACACTGCCGGGCGGACGCCTGCGGGATACCGGGAATAAGCGAATTCTCGCGGGAACTCTACGGCGGGCAGATGGAAACCTTTTCTCATGGATAGTCGAGCGGGTGACAAGTGATGAAAATAGCTATGGCCAGCACTGATGGAGTCAATATCGATCAACATTTCGGGCGCGCCGAACAGTTTTATGTTTACGAGATCGGGGAGGGCGGCGTCACGCAGGAAGAACGCCGCTGCCTGCCATCCGACGTCGCCGGACAGGATCGGCTGCAGGCGGCGGTGCAGCTCCTCTCGGACGTGTCGTACGTCCTGTGCGCGCAAATCGGTCCCCACGCCGTGGAGGCGCTGGCCGCGTCCGGCATGACGGGATACGCGCTGCCGGGAAACGTGCAAAAGACCCTGCAAAACTATATCCGGCGTCAGGGGCTGCTCAAAAACCTGGCGCTCTGCGGGAACCTGGCGACGACTGCCTGCAGGCCCGGCGGTTGCGCAGGTTGCCGGGGCTGAAAAGCGCCCCTTCGCCTGTCGAGGGCCCTGCCGCTTGAAGAGCCCGTAAAAATGGAGAGCCCGTAAAAAGTAAAGTCAGAAAAACAGATTAGAAAAACAGAGTGGAGGAATTTTCATGAAAAATCGGATATTGGCTGGATTTGCGGCGCTTATTTCGGGAGGTTTGATCGCCCTCGGGCCGCAATACCTCTTTAAGGTCTGCGACCAGACGCACAGCGGCATAACTCAATGCTTTTGGACCGCGCGGGCTGAAATTGGGGTCGGCGGGGTCATCGCCCTTCTCGGCGTCGCGTATCTGCTGTTCGGAGATCCCCGCGTCCGCCTCGGACTGAGCGTCGCTCTGACCCTGGAGGGCATTCTGGCCGCCCTGCTTCCCGGCGTCCTGATCGGGGTCTGCGATCACCCGCATATGAACTGCCGCCTCGCGACCCTGCCGGCGTTGAACGTGATCGGCCTCGGGACCGCGTTGCTCGCCGTCGTCAACGCGCTTTATCTTTATAAATTTTACAAAGCGCCTGACATACCCGGCAATGCGTGAACATACCTTTTCATCGTTCGATATCGCTCTGGAAAATTTGAGGCGCAAACCCTTCCGGACCTTTTGCATGACGGCGTTCGTCGCGTTGCTTGCCTTTGTGCTTTCCGGGGGGTCGCTGCTGGCCGTCAGCCTGCTGAACGGGATATCCAGCATGTCCCGGCGTCTCGGCGCGGACGCGCTGCTGGTCCCCGGAGGCTACGAGCGCAGGGTGGAGGGGGCGTTGCTCAGGGGAGAGCCCAGCGCTTTTTACCTGGACGGAGAGGTTGCCCAAAAGCTGATGCGGGCGAAGGGGGTTGCCCAGGCGTCGCCGCAGCTTTTCATCGCCACGATGGACTCCGCCCACTGCGCGTTCCCGGTCCAGTTGATCGGTTACGCTCCCGAGAGCGACTTCGTGATCGCGCCGTGGCTCAAAGGTCAGCTTTCGGAGGGCCTGCAGGACGGAGAAATTGTGATCGGGAGCAGCATCGACGCGAAAGCGGGAACCAAACTGCGCTTTTTTTCCACGGACTATCGGGTCAGGGCGCAGCTCGAAAGGACGGGAATGGGGTTTGACACCACCGTGTTTTTTAATATGAAGACCGCCAGAGACACCCTGAAAGAATGCATCCGGTACGGCGGGGCTCAGGTTGCGGACGCGGAGCGCGCCGTCTCGGTCATCACCGTCGACCTCGCGGAAGGCGTCGATCCGTCCGCGTTCTCCAGAAACATCCGCAACAGGTTTCGCGAAGAGGGGGCAGAGGTGATTCTGACCAAAAGCCTCATCAGCAACGTCACCAGAGGGCTGAACGCCCTTCTGACCTTCATCGCGGCCCTGGCGCTGATTTTATGGGCGCTCGCCGTCGGCGTCCTCGCCATTCTGTTCGCCGTCACCCTGAACGAGCGAAAGAGGGAATTCGGAATTTACAGGGCGCTCGGCAGCACGCGGAAAAAGCTCGTTCACATCGTTTTGTCAGAGTCGGCCGTCATCAGCCTGGGGGGCGCTCTGGTCGGCATCGCGCTTCTTTGCCTTCTCGCGTTTTCGTTCGCCCCGCTGATTCGCCTGACGGTGGACATGCCCAGTTTGCAGCCCTCCGCCGGGACAATCGCGCTCCTTCTGGGACTCAGCCTGACGGTTTCCCTTTTGACGGGGGCGCTGGCGTCGTCTTATTCCGCGGCCGTCATCGGGAAACTGGCGACCTCCGCCATTCTGAGAGAGGGCGAATGATGCTTCTGGAGCTGCGGGATTTGAAAAAGGAATATCTGCGTCAGGGCAGCCCCTTCGCCGCCGTCGACGGCGTAAGCGTATCCGTCGACAAAGGAGAATTCGTCTGCGTCACCGGTCGGTCGGGAAGCGGGAAAAGTACCCTTCTCAACATGGCGGCCGGGTTGCTGAAGCCAACCTCCGGCAGCATCGCGTTCGACGGCCGCGAGCTGTCGAAACTGGACGACGATGAACTGTCGTTTTTGCGAAATACGCGGATCGGGTATATCCCTCAGGGACACAGCGTTCTCGCAAATTTTTCGGTCCTGGACAACATCAGGCTCCCGTTTTATTTATACAAAAGAGAGGGAAACCCGACGGACAGGGCGCGCCGCCTGATGGAGCAGGTGGGAATTCCTCACCTGGAAAAATCTTACCCGGCGCAGCTTTCCGGGGGAGAGGTCAGGAGGGTCGCGATCGCGCGCAGCCTCGTCAACGCTCCGCAGCTGTTGATCGCGGACGAGCCCACCGGGGACCTGGACCGGCAGACCACGGAGGACGTCATGAATCTGTTCACCCAGGTTGCAGGAGACGGCGTCGCCGTCCTCGTGGTCACGCACGACGCGGACGTCGTCCGCCATAACAGCAGACATTTTTCCATGGATTCGGGGAAATTGACGGAAGGAGGGGGGTAAAGATGTTGTGTAGATGTTTGGATGAAAAGCTTTTTGCTCAAATGGGAAGTATTGTCAGGAATTGAGGAGGTGCAGGAAGTGCAAAATTTAAAGAAAAGCGTGATGGCAATAATAAGCGCGCTGCTGCTGGTTACGGGGGGCTCCAGCTCCGCCCGGGGCGAGGACCTGTTTGTGATACGAGTGCCGCTTAAGACAGGGTTCAACGAGTTCACAGCGGCGGACTTAAAGGGGTTTTATGCAGAAGAAGGGATCAAAGCCGAATTTATAGGCCTGCTGGAGGGCCTCAGTGTTTATCAGATGCTGGAACAGGGCCTGATCGACGTGACGGATGGACACACGGACAAGCTGACCCAGGCAAGGCTTGCGGGCATAAGAGTAAAAGCGGTGCTGCCCGGCATGGTGGATCACCCCAAACTTCCCCATGTGCGTTATTACGCCAGAGAAGACGGTCCGATCAAATCGCTTGACGACATTGTGGGCAAAAAAGTCGGGATCAGCAACTATGCGGCCTGCAACGACGGTTACCTGAAAGCCTACCTGAAGAAAAAGGGAATCGAGGGCGACGTCGAATGGGTGGTGCTTCCGAAGGCCGGTCAGATGGAACAGGCTCTGTCGCAGGGTTTGATAGATTTATCCACCACCCATCCCCCCTTTGCCAGTCTTGTCGTCAACGCGGGAGGCAGCAGGCAGATCGCAAGCACGTGGGACCTCTACAACAGCCCCGGGGCCGGGCTCTCCATCCGAGCGCTCCACGAGGACTTTCTGGCGGCGCACCCGGAGAAGGTCAGGGCTTTCACGCGAGCCATGTACAAAACGAGAAAGTGGATCAACGAGAACCCGAACGAGGCGATCCCGCTGGTCAGCAAAGCCCTTGGCCTCGACCCCGCGCAGGTCAACGTCGAGCTGGACACGTTCTGGTTCAGCGAAGAACCGGGCATCAAAAAAGAGGACATAGAGCTGTGGTTCGAGATCAGCGAGAGCCTCGAATACTGGAATCATGGCGACATCAGGCCGGAAGAGGTCTTTACAAACGAGTTCGACCCCGCCAGAGAATAATCTGAAATAATCTGAATAAGGAGACGGTATCATGCGCATAAGTTTTAAAAAAAGTTTCATTGCTGCAATAACAGGCATCGCGCTGCTGGTTGCGGCAGACTCCCGCCCCGCCGGGGGCGCGGACCTGTTCCTCATACGGTCGAGCGCTCAGACCGTGTTCAACGAGTTCCACGTGGCCGACCTGCTGGGTTTTTATGAGGAAGAGGGCCTCAAGATCGAGTTCCTTGGCCTTGTGGAGGGGCTGAACAAGTATCAGATGCTGGGGCAGGGCCTGATCGACGTGGCGGACGGGCACCCAGACCAGGTCGCCAAGGCGAGGCTCGCGGGGATTAAGGTAAAGGCCGTGGTCCCCGGCATGGTGGATCACCCCGACTATCCCCACGTGCGGTATATCGCGAGGGAGAACGGCCCGATCAAATCGCTCGACGACATCGTGGGCAAAAAGGTCGCGATTGGGAATTATGGCTCCTGCTACGAGGGTTATCTGAAAACTCACCTGGACAGAAAAGGCATAAAAGGGGACGTCGAATGGGTGGTTCTGGCGAGAGGCGGCCAGGCGGAACAGAGTTTGACGCAGGGTTTGATCGACCTGACCACCTCCCACCCGCCCTTCGGCAGCCTGGCCATCCAGGCGGGCGGCAACAGACAGATCGCGACCTCCTGGGATATTTTCAAAAGCTCGGCGGCGGGGCTCTCCGTTCGAGCCTTTTCCGAGGACTTCATAAGGGAGCATCCCGATAAACTGAGAGCCTTTGCCCGAGCCATGTACAAGGCAAGAAAGTGGATCGACGCGCACATGGACGAGGCGGTCCCGCTGGTGAGCAAAGCGCTCGGCCACGACCCGGAGAAGGTGAGCGTCGAGTGGGATGGACGCTGGTACGCGGAGACGCCGGGCTTCGTAAAGGAAGATATCGAACTGTGGTTTGAACTCAGCGAAGCTCTCGGCTATTGGGAGCACGGCGACATCGCTCCGGAGGAGATCTACACGAACGAGTTCGCGCCCGGGCAGTAATCCCGAACCGGCTCGATTCGTGCCGCGGGACGGGGGGAGGGAAAACCTCTTCGCCCCGCGGCGAACCGAATCCTGCTGTTTTAGTCATTATGACTATCAAGCGGCCCCAGGTCGGGAGGGTGCTTCACCGGAACGGAGAGCCGCCACCCTCTTTTCAGTGGCAAACGGCTTCGGGTCGCAGTGGAGGGGAAGTACCCTCCCGGCCTTTACCTGAAGCAACGGTATAGTCATGTCAGTCATTATCCTGATTCATTGGGGAAGGAGGTTGAGGGAGATAGTGAAAAAATTTGAAAAATTGTGGGGGTACGTGAATAAATGCCTGAGTGGTGCGGCTTTTTGCCTTTACCGGATGCTGGCGGTCTTCATTTTTCTCCTGGCCTGGGAGCTCATATCCCGCCTGGGGCTGGTCAATCCGGTTTTCCTGCCGCCCTTTTCGAAGGTGATCCGCTCGCTGTACAGGCTGGCCGTCACGGGCGAACTGGCGAAACATTTCATCATCAGCGCGCAGAGGTCGCTGACCGGGTTCTGCCTGGGTATGCTCTTCGGGATACCCTCCGGGCTCGTTATCGGCTGGTTCAGGAGATTCGAGTATTTTATCGACCCGCTGATCCAGGTTTTCAGAAACCTTTCCGTCCTCGCTCTGCTGCCTGTTTTTATGCTGCTCTTCGGCATCGGGGAGTTTTCAAAGATCGCGCTCATTTTTTGGGGATCGCTCTGGACGCTTTTGCTGAACACCATCGCGGGCGTAAAAAGCATAGACCCGCAGCTGGTCAAGGCGGCTCGCGCCATGGCCACGCCTGGGGTCATGCTTTTCGCGAAGGTCATCCTGCCCGGGGCGATGCCGTCGATCGTGACGGGCATTCGGGTCAGCGCCACGTCCTCGGTGCTTGTCCTCATCGCGGCCGAAATGCTGGGCGCCAATAAGGGGCTGGGATTCGCCATCCATTACTTCGAGGGACAAATCCGCGTTCCGGAGATGTACTCCATGATCGTCGTCATGGCCGTCCTTGGGCTTTTGATCAGTTACTCCCTGATCGCCCTCGAAAAACATCTTTTCCAGTGGAGGGAAAAAGTCGGCGTGGACGGGTAATTTTGTATATTTTTGAACCTCACAGGTCTGGAGAACTGATATGAAATGGCTGAGATAAGGCAAATCGCAATTTACGGTAAGGGTGGAATCGGAAAATCGACGACAACGCAGAATCTTACGGCAGGACTGACGGAGCTCGGCAGGAAGGTGCTCGTCGTGGGGTGCGACCCCAAGGCGGACTCCACGAGGCTTTTGCTGGGCAGCCTTGCGCAGAGGACGGTTCTCGACTCCATGAGAGAAACAGGGGACAACGTAACGCTGGAAAGCATCATGAAAGTCGGGTATCAGGGCATCAAATGCGTCGAGTCCGGCGGCCCGGAGCCGGGCGTGGGATGCGCGGGGCGCGGAATCATTACCTCCATCGGGTTGCTGGAGAGGCTCGGCGCCTACACCGAAGAGTTGAATTTCGTCTTCTACGACGTGCTGGGCGACGTCGTCTGCGGCGGATTCGCGATGCCGATCCGGGAGGGCAAGGCAAAGGAAATTTACATCGTGGCCAGCGGAGAAATGATGGCCCTTTACGCCGCCAACAACATCGCGAAGGGGATACAGCGGTACGCGCTGAAGGGCGGCGTGAGGCTGGGCGGAATCATCTGCAACAGCAGGAACGTCGATCGGGAGATAGAGCTGTTGCGCGCCTTTTCGGAGGAGCTCGGAACACAGCTCATCTACTTCGTCCCGCGGGACAACATCGTGCAGCACGCCGAAATTCGAAGAAAAACGGTGCTCGAATTCAAGCCGGACTCGTCTCAGGCGGAAGAGTACAGGAAGCTGGCGAAGCGCATCGACGAAAACACGCATTTCGTCATCCCGAAGCCGATGACGCAGGAACGACTGGAGGCAATACTGCTGCAATACGGCCTCATGGACATACTGGACAACTATAAAATCTGACGTCGCTGGACGGAACGGAGACTCGTATGGCAGAAATTCATAGGGAAGAAGTTCACGCGGAAAAAGTCTGTACGGAAAAAATCGCGGCGAAGCTGACGGAGCTGATCGGCGACACGCCTTTGCTGGAGCTGGGGGCCTATGGAAAAGAAACCGGCGTAAGGGCCAGACTCATCGCCAAGCTGGAGTATTTCAACCCCCTCGGCAGCGTCAAGGACCGAATCGCGCTCGCCATGATCGAGAGTGAGGAAAAAAGCGGGAAAATTCGCGCAGATACGGTGCTGATCGAGCCGACCAGCGGCAACACCGGCGTCGGGCTTGCCTTCGTGGCGGCCGTGAAGGGGTATCGGCTGGTGCTGACCATGCCGGACACCATGAGCGTGGAGCGCCGCAGGCTGCTGACCGCTCTGGGCGCGGAGCTGGTGCTCACGCCGGGGGCGCTGGGGATGAAAGGGGCCATCCGCAAGGCGGAAGAGCTTGCGGCCTCCATTCCGAACTCCTTTATTCCCCAGCAGTTCGACAACCCGGCCAACCCCGAAATACACAAAAAGACGACCGCCGGGGAAATTTGGCGGGACACGGGCGGGAAGGTGGACGTATTCGTGGGAGGCGTCGGCACCGGGGGCACGGTCACGGGCGTGGGAGCGCGGCTCAAAGAGTTGAACCCCGCCGTCAGAATCGTGGCCGTGGAGCCTTACGATTCGCCGGTGCTCTCGGGCGGGACGCCGGGGCCGCATAAAATTCAGGGCATCGGGGCCGGTTTTGTCCCAAAGGTGTTTGACGCCCGCGTGGTCGACGAAATTTACAAAGTTCGCTCCGAGGAGGCGTTTTTGACCGCCCGGCTGCTGGCGCTGAAGGAAGGGCTTCTGGTCGGCATCTCCTCCGGGGCGGCCGCGTTTGCGGCCACTCAGCTTGCGAAACGCGTCGAAAACGAGAACAAAAACGTCGTGGTGCTGCTGCCGGATACGGGCGAACGCTATCTGTCCACGCCGCTGTTCGATGAAACCGTGAGGTGAGGGAGAAATGAATAAATTTGTAGACAGACCGCGATTCAGCTGCGCCCTGGGCGGCGCGCTCTTTACCCTGCGGGCCCTGACCAGGGCGATCCCCATCATTCACGCCAGCGCGGGCTGCGGCTATAACCTCTACACCGCGGGCAACGCCGGCGCGGGCTACCTTGGGGGCGGGTACTGCGGCGGGACCGGATGGAGCAGCTCCAACGTGGTCGAACGGGAGGTCGTGTTCGGGGGCAGCGATCGCCTCAGCGAACAGATTCGATCCACGCTCGAACTCATCGACGGGGACCTGTTCGTTGTGGTCACCGGCTGCATGGTGGAGATGATCGGCGACGACATCGGTTCGGTCCTCGACGAGTTTGCGAACGAAGACGTCCCGGTCATCGCCGTCTCCACCCCCAGCTTCAAAGGGAACTCCTGCGACGGCTACGACATGCTCCTCGGCGGGCTGTTCAGCGACTACGTCAGGCGGGACGCCGAAAAACGGACGGACACCGTCAACCTGCTCGGCCTCGTGCCGGGACAGGACGCTTTCTACAAGGGCAACCTCACCGAGATCCGAAGGCTGCTGGAACGCCTGGGGCTTCGCGTCAACACCTTCTTCGGCGAGGGAGAAACCCTGGAAAACCTGAAAAACGCCTCGGAAGCGTCTTTGAACATCGTTTTGTCGGACGTCTATGGCGTCGGAGCGGCGGGCGTGTTCGAAAAAACGCACGGAACCCCGTATATTTCCCTTCCGCTGCCCGTCGGCGCGGTTCAGACGTCGCAGTTCCTCCGCGAGGCGGCGGACGCGCTGAACCTCCCCCGGGACGCGGTCGAGCGGGTCATAAAGGACGAGGAAGCCCGTTACTACGACTACCTCGAACGGATTGCGGACATATACAACGACGTGGATTTGCAGCGGTACGCGGTCGTGGTCGGGGACCTCAACTACGCTCCGGCGGTCTCCCGTTTCGTCGCCGACGAGCTCGGCTGGCTGCCGCGGCTGGCCGTCGTCACGGACGATCTGGACGAAGGGGAAATTCGACGGGTAGAAAAGCGTTTTACGGGCTGGGAAAGCGACGTCTCTCCTCTGGTCAGATTCGACACGGACACGTCGTCCGTCCGGCGTTATCTTCAGGAGGCCTGGAGGCCCGGCAACAACGAACGCTATTACGACAGCCTCTCTCCGCTTTTTCTGATCGGAAGCGTGTTCGAGCGGGACCTGGCCGCCAGTCTGGGCGTTCCTTTGCTGACCGTGTCCTTTCCGGTGACAAACAGAATCGTGCTGAACCAGTCCTATGCGGGCTACAAAGGCGGGCTCGGCCTCACCAGCGACTTATTGAGCACTCTTATAGCAGGGAGGTAAAAAGATGAATTATATTGGTCTGAACAGCCCTCCAGTGAGGGAAGAACGGCTCGGGACCGGCATCGCTTTCGGAGGGACCACCTGCGAACTGCGATGCGCCCAGAAGGAAGGCTGCATCAATCGAGCCAATCGCGCGTTTTCCCAGACGCAGGGGTGCCAGTTTACGCTGAGCCTCGGCATGCTTAACTCCCTGCGCAACGCCGTGACCATCATGCACGGCCCCATCGGCTGCGGCGCGTGCTCCATCGGCTCGGTGGGCACCAGCCAGACGTTCAAGCGCCTGCGCGATCCGAACGCGGAAGGGCTGGTCTGGCTCAACACCAACCTGAACGAGACGGACGTCATTGCAGGCGGAGAAAACAAGCTGAGGGAAGCGATCCGTTACGCCGACAGGGAGTTCCGTCCGGAGGTGATCTGCGTTCCGATAAGCTGCGTGCCCTCCCTGATCGGCGACGATGTGGACTCGGTGCTGGCCGAAATGCAGAAGGAGACCGCCGCGACACTGATCCCCATCCACTGCGCCGGCTTCAAAACCAAAGCGATGGCCACCGCCTACGACGACGTCTACCATGGCGTGCTGCGCCACCTCGTCGAAAAACCGGACCGCCGGGAGGACCTGGTGCCGGACGACCTGCGCGACCTGCGGCAAAAATATCAGGACAGCCGCACGGTGAACCTGTTGAACGTGGGCTCCATGTCGCGGCAGGACGAGACCGAGCTGGAGCGCCTTCTGAAGGCCATCGACCTGAACGTGCGATGGCTGCCGTGCTATTCCGACGCGGAAGACTTCCGCCAGGCGCTCTCGTCCGCCCTCAACGTCAGCATCTGCGGCACGCACGACGACTATTTCATCGAGCACCTGAAAACCCTTTACGGCATACCCTTCGTGATCGACGTCATGCCGATAGGGCGCAGGAACACGGCCCGGTGGCTCCTTCAGATAGCGGAACACTTCGATTTGCAGGATCGGGCGCAGCAGGTCATCGACGTCGAGGACAGAGAGCTCGACGCGGCCTTCGAGCAGTTCAGACCCGCTCTGAAAGATAAGAGGGTCTTCCTCGGGGGCGGAGAGATTCGCGTCGTCGCCACCGCGGAAATCCTGCAGGACCTGGGGATGAAGGTGATCGGCTTCAAGGGACACCACTACGATCGATTTGCCGAACCGCTCTTCGACAGCCTGGAGGACGTGGATGACGTGCTGTTCGACGTGGCGACGCAGCAGCCCTTCGAACAGATCAACCTGGTCAGACGGCTGAAGCCGGACCTTTACATCGGGCACACCGGCGGCGGCAACCTCTCCGCCAAACAGGGGCTTCCCCTGCTGCCGCTGTTCGGGCCCACTTACAACTACATGGGGTACTCCGGCGCGTTCGATGTGGCCAGGCGCATTCGCAGAGTGCTCGCGAACGGTCAGTTCAACAAAAAAATCGCGCAGCACTGTCCGCTGCCGTACAGGGCGTCATGGTACGAAAAAGATCCTTTTCATTATATAAAGGACCGGCAGGAACCGCGGGGCCCTGCCCCGCACCCCGCAGGGGACTGAGTCCCCTGACCCCTTTAATTTTTATTATTTGAGTTTTTCTTACTTCTGAATCTGAAAGGTGGCATTTGCATATGCCTGGAATAGCGAGAAAGCTGACCGACCTCATCGGCAACACGCCGCTTCTGCAACTGGAAAACTACAGCGCGGAACTGGGCCTTCCCTTCCCCATCGTGGCGAAGCTGGAGTATTTCAACCCGGGCGGCAGCGTGAAGGACCGCATCGGTTTCGCGATGATAAAGGACGCCGAGGACCGCGGCATCCTCGAAAAGGACTCCGTCATCATCGAGCCCACGAGCGGAAACACCGGCATCGCGCTCGCCATCGTGGCGGCGGCGAAAAAATACCGCGTCATCCTCACCATGCCGGAATTTATGAGCCGCGAGCGTCAGAGCCTGCTCAGCGCCCTCGGCGCGGAGATCATACTGACCCCCGGCTCCGAGGGCATGAAGGGCGCGATACGCAAAGCGGAAGAGCTGGCGGAGAAGATCCCCAAATCCTACATTCCGCAGCAGTTCAAAAACCCGGCCAACCCAAGGATCCACAGGGAAACCACGGCCATCGAAATATGGAACGACACGGCCGGCAGGGTGGACGTCGTCGTCGGCGGAGTGGGGACCGGCGGGACCATCAGCGGGATCGGCGAGGCGCTGAAGGCAAAAAACAGCGCCGTCCGGATCGTGGCCGTGGAGCCGGACGCCTCGCCCGTCCTCTCCGGCGGCGCACCCGGAGTTCATAAAATACAGGGCCTCGGCGCAGGTTTTACCCCCGATACCTGCAACACCGCGGTCATCGATGAGATATTCCGCGTGAAAAACGCCGAGGCCTTCGACGCATCCCGCCTGCTCGCGCGCACGGAGGGTCTGCTGGTGGGCATTTCCTCAGGCGCGGCCGCTTTTGCCGCCTCCGACGTCGCAAAACGCCCGGAAAACTCGGGTAAGCTCATCGTGGCGATTTTTCCCGACACCGGCGAACGGTACCTGTCCACAACGCTTTACACAGAAGAGAACGAGGACTGAAAAATGACGCTGGAAACAATCATCCAAGCTCAGGGGGGCGGGGGAACGTCTTCCCACGCTCGTTCGCCCCTGGGGCTCATGGAGCCTGAACGCTTACCACCGACCGACAGGTCCAAAATCGTGCTGCGCGATCTGAAACAAGTCTACTGCCTGCGGAGCACCGAGCGAAGGAAAAAAGAGGAGCTCGTCGCGCTGGAGAACTTCACCCTTTCCGTCGACGAAGGCGCTTTTGTGGCGATCGTCGGTCCCTCCGGCTGCGGAAAATCCACGCTTCTGGATATTCTGGCGGGTCTTGCCAGGCCTCAGCACGGCGACATCCATATCGACGGCAGACTGGTCACGGGGCCCGCGCTGGACAGGGGCTTCATCATGCAGGGCTATGCCCTGTTCCCGTGGAGAACCGTCATCGAGAACGTGGGGTACGGGCTGGAGGTCAAACGGGTGCCGAAACAACAGCGCCGGGAGATCTGCAAAAAATACATCGACCTCGTGGGACTGAACGGCTTCGAGGATCGGTATCCCAGCGAGCTTTCAGGCGGTATGCGCCAGAGGGTCGCCATCGCCAGATCTCTGGCGTACGACCCGAAGGTCCTGCTCATGGACGAGCCCTTCGCGGCCGTGGACGCGCAGACCCGCGAGATCCTGCAGGACGAGCTCCTGAACATTTGGGAGAAGACCGGAAAGACGATAATCTTCATCACCCACAGCATCGAGGAGGCGGTTCTCCTCGCCGGCCAGGTCGTCGTGATGACCGCGCGCCCGGGAACGATAAAGAAAACTGTCGACATCGACCTCCCGCGCCCGCGCAGAGCGGCCGACATGCGCGTGTCGGCGGACTACAAATGGATCACCCACAGGATCTGGGAGCTTTTGCAGAACGACGACGTCGCGGCATCCGACCAAAACCTCCCCCTGGACGTCGGAAAGGACGTCGCCAGCGAAATTGCGCCATCAACGCTCTTATAGGGGTCAGGGGACTGCGTCCCCTGCGGGGTATGGGGCGGAGCCCCATGTTTTTGGCTTAAGTTGTTGATTATTGGATTTTTATGGACAATACAGAACGGAGAGAACAAAAATGACGATTGATTTAAATTCCACCACTTTCGGAAAACGGGAAGAACGTCTGGGTTCCGTCGTGGGTTACGTCGGCACGATAAAAGACCTGGCCAGCCAGTCGCGGTGCGGGTCTCTGAAGGATCGGGGACGCTGCTTCTCTCAATCCAGCTCCTGCGACGCGGGGTGCGTTCTCGGGTATATTTCGCATATCCGGGACATCGCGATCATCAATCATGCCCCATCCGGCTGCACGGCCGGGGCTTCTTCCGTGCTCACGAACCAGACGCAGCTCGCCTCCAAACGGGGGTTGCCCTACAATACCGTGATCCTTGGAACGGACATGAACGAGTCGGACACCATCTTCGGCGCGACGGGAACCCTTCACGACACGATTCTGGAGACTTACAGGCGCTATAAACCGGAGGCGATCTTCGTCACCACTTCCTGCGTTTCCGGCATCATCGGCGAGGACGTCGACTCCGTCATTGCGGAAACCGGCGAGGAGCTTCCCATCCCGGTCGTGCCCATCCACTGCGAGGGATTCAAATCCAAAGTCTGGGCAACGGGTTTTGACGCGGCCGATCACGCGATTCTCTCCAGAATTGTGGTTCCGCCTCGAAAAAAAGGCAACTTCGTCAACTTCAAGAACTTCAACGAGAGCGCCCGGGACGACATCGTCGAGATGTTCCGCGCCCTTGGCGTGGACGTCTTCATGATCTACTCCAACACGACGCTGGAGGAGCTCTCCCACGTCTCGGAGGCGCTTGCCACCATCGCCATCTGCGGGACTCTCGCCTCTTACCTCGGCAACGGTCTGGAACAGCGGTACGGCGTTCCCTATATCAAGACCATCAACCCGCTTGGCGTAACCGGTTTTGAAACATGGTTCCGGGACATCGGGCGGGTGATCGGCAAAGAGGCGGAGGTGGAGGCTTATATCGAGCGCGAGCGCGCCCTGTATCTGCCAAAGCTGGAGGAGGTCAAAAAAAGGCTCAGGGGGCTGCGCGTCGTGCTCGGGATGGGCTCCAGCTTCGCGTTTCAGGTGGCGCGGGTCATTCAGGAGCTGGATATGGAGGTCGCCTATATCGCTTCATGGCATTACGATTCGCGATACGACGACGGGAATCCGCCGCCCCACGTGCAGTACCTGGCCGAGCACGCGCCCCGGGACTTCGACGTCAGCGTCGCGGACCAGCAGAACTTCGAGATTCTCAACATCCTCAACCGGTACAAACCCGACCTGTATCTGGCCCGCCATCCGGGGACCACGGTGTGGGCCGTCAAACAGGGCGTTCCCGCCATCTTCATGGCGGACGAGTATATGTCGTTTGGCTATAAGCGCACTCTGAGCTTCGCGTACACCATCCTCGACAGGATCACCAACCGCAGCTTCGAAAAAAACCTGTCGTCCAGAATCAGGCTGCCTTACACCGACTGGTGGTATCGGCAGGAGAGCGCGTCCCTGTATGAGGAGGCCAGATAAGCATGGGCAGAACGCTGGACCAGGTCCGGTATAAATGCGCGCTCGGCGCGATGCAGACGGTGCAGTCCATCGATCGGGTGCTGCCGATACTTCACGCGGGGCCGGGCTGTTCGGATAAGCTGTCCACCGGGAACGGCAACTCGGGGTACTTCGCGCCGCGCATTTTTCCCTGCACCAACCTTTCGGAAAAAGAGATCGTGTTCGGCGGAGAGGGGCGTCTGAGGGAAACCATCGAAAACGCCCTGCAGGTCATCGATGCGGACCTTTACGTGGTGCTCACCGGCTGCTCTTCCGAGATCATCGGCGACGACTCCGCGGAGGTCGTAAATTCCTTCCGCCTTCAGGGGAAGCCGGTTATCCACGCCTCGACCGCCGGGTTCAAGGGCAACAACTACCTCGGGTACGAGTGGGTGCTCCAGTCGATTTTCGAGCAGTACCTGGACGACGGAAAAGAATACGAGACCGAAAAAGGGCTCGTCAACGTGTTCGCCAGCCTGCCCCTCCACGATCCGTTCTGGTACGGGAACCTGGAGGCGCTGGAGAACCTTCTGGCCGACGTCGGCCTCACGGCCAACATTATATTCGGGTACGACAGGGGGCTTAAAAACATCGGGAAAATTCCGTGCGCGGAGTTCAGCCTCGTGGTGAACCCGTGGCTGGGGCTCGAAAGCGCCAGATTGCTGGAGCAAAAATTCGGGATTCCCTGCCTGCATTACCCGAACCTGCCGGTCGGCGCCTTTGAAACCGGCAAATTCCTGCTGGCGCTCAGCGAGTTCGCCGGCCTGGACGTGGAGAAGACAAAAAAGCTCATCGCCGAAAGGGAGCGCAAATATTACTACTACATCGAGCGTTTCGCCGATATTTTCCTTGAAAATCGCATCATGTCCAAACGCTTCACGGTCGTCGCCGACACGCAGTATACACTGGCGCTGACCCGCTTTCTCGTCAACGACATGGGGCTCTTTCCGCAAAGGCAGTACGCCATGGAGGACGTGCCCGCACGGCATCAGGCGACGATCCGGGAATATTTCAGGGACATGAACTACGGCATTGAGGCCGAAATTTCCTTCGAGACGGACGGTCACGCCGTCCACGACGAGATCAGAAAGGCCGACTACATGGGCTACCCGCTGCTCATCGGCAGCTCGTGGGAAAAGAAAGTGGCTGAAGAAACCGCCGCGCACTTCCTGCCGATTTCGTGGCCGTTAAACGAACGGCTGATCATCAACAGCTCTTACGTGGGATACGAGGGCGCGCTCAAATTTCTGGAGGACATCTACTCGGTGGTCCTCACTCGGTACACGTAGATTCGAGGCGCTTCGCAAATTCCCGATGGATTCGGGGGGTTCAGGGGGGGCAGTACTCTTCCCCTCCTGCCACCCTGCCTGAAAATTTGATTAAGCGTCCCTCCAGAACGGCAGGGTCTCGCCCATGCCCTGGGAGGTCTTGTAGCCGACGCCGACGAAAAGGGCGAAGGCGGCGAGGGCCGACAGTGCGGCGCGCTCGGCGTCGGGCAGGCTGGAGAAGGAATATTCCACCTCGCCGCAGAACCCGCGCAGAATTCTGTCGTTCTTCAGCTGGACGGCGTGGCTTTCAATACGGTAATCATGGATTTCAACCTGCGGCAAAGACTCCTCCAGCCCCGGCCACGCGTCCGCGTCCAGAAAAAGACGCCATTTGCGCAACAGCCCGCCGAACACCAGCTCGGGCAGGGGCAGGAAAAACTGACGGCTGTTTCTTTTGAACCCCGTCGGGGAGACGAAGTGAAACCCGGCCTCGGAGGGAGGGCGCTCCCGAATGATCTGCGCGGGCGTCAGGGCAAGCGCGAGTTCGTGTTCGCCGGGGCGGAAAACGTCCGAGAGCGAAAAAAGGGCGTGCTGCAGACGAATCGTTTTTCCCCGCCGCTTTTGGAAGAGGTCCGCGAACCGCGCGCCGTCCGCGTCATCGACGAACGCGACGCGAGCGTAAGCAACCTCGCCGGGCGAGAAGGACAGATCCTCCGCGACGAACGTTCTGAAGGGCTCTTTTCTCAGGAACCCGATGGAGACGCCCTTTTCGGACTCCCCGTCGCCGGGGTGGAAAACGCCGTCCAGCAGGGTCGATCGCACCAGGCCGCAGAGCATGGAAAAAAGAAAGTACCCGTTGGAGGCGGGAAGGGCGGCCTCTTTTTGAGCCGTGAGTTTTAAAATGTAACTGTGCATGGCATCATCTCCGGAAAAAGTTTACCCTCTATTTTATCGGATTCCCTGCCTTATTCTCTGCACGCACCAGAATGTTTTTTCATCCCCTTCAGGAAAAAATGTTATAAACCTTACGGGCGGTTCTCCGGCTCCTCAGGCAGGAAAGCGATTCTCTCCTATTTCCTTATATCGGAAGTTCTCGCTGATGGACATTTCGTGTCCCCAGACTTTTGTATAATACTGCCGTTGGAGTGTGACGGAAGGTGGGAAAGAAAGACGGTTCGCAGAGTGACGGTCAAAAGGACCAACGTCGTCGATCCTGGTTTCAACAGAGAGGAGGCTGCCGGACGGATCGTGGAGAATGTGAACAATGTCACACTGAATTACTCACTGAAGGCCCTGCGCTCCCTTGAGATCGAGAATGGGTTTGTGTCCACTCTCAAAGCCCTCGGGCGCCGAACGCGGACGATGATCCAGACCAACGGGCTTTCCCTGAGCGACGAATGGGCGGACTGCCTGACGGAGTTTGGGATAAGCGCCGGTGTTTCATTGGATGGCCCCGTGTTCCTTCACGACGAAACCCGCAACGCGGATGGAACGGCCACGTACAACAGGATTGCGGTTAATGTGTGGAACAGCGGGAAACGGCTCCATCTCCTCGCGCGCGGGGAGCGTCTCGCGCAAAAATGCAAGCTGCGGCTGAAGGACAGGATAACCGTCCTGAACACGGCGCGAGCGTCGCTTGCGGACCTGTTGCCATGTACGAGCTGCTGATTCTGAATCTCCACAGGCAGTACGACGCGGAACCCCTTTTGAGCGGAGATTGGCTCGGCGTCTACCTCCTCGCGGCGTTCATGGAGGAGAACGGGCATCCCGCGCGCGCCTTTGCCGGGTACGTCCACGAGGCCGAAGCCCTGATCGAAAGGGAGGCCAGGTTCGGCGTGAAGGTGGTCGGACTCTCCTGCGACTACGAAAACCAGATCGAGGTGGAGGCTGTCGCGCGCCTCGTCAGGAGACGCTGGGGCTTCCCCGTGATCGTAGGCGGTCCGCAGGCGGTGGCGCTCGGTGAGGAATTTTTGATCCGCTCGGGAGCCGACGCGGTCGTCCGGGGCGAAGGCGAACTGCCCCTGCTGGCCCTGATGGATTTCTACACGGAAGGCACGGGTTCGCTTGCGGACATACGCGGCATCAGCTTCATGAGCGAGGGGAAATTCGTCTGCAACCCCGACCAGCCGCCCATCGCCAACCTCGACGCGCTGCCCTTCCCCGACCCGAAGCTGAACATTGGCACGTGGTTCCGCAGGAACACCGCGTCGTTTCTCACGGCGCGCGGCTGTCCGTTCCGATGCGCTTTCTGCTACGAGGGGGGCAATACCAAAACCGCTCGTTTCCGCAGCGTGGAAAACGTGATGGAGGAGGTGCGGCGGGTGTTGAGCGAAAGGCCGGACATCCGCTATTTCCTTTTCACGGACGACACGTTCACGCTCGACGTGAAACGGCTTGGCCGCTTCTGTGAGGAGCTCTCCAGCCTGAGAAGGGAACGGAAATTCCACTGGTTCGCGGAGGCGCATCCCGAGACGATCGTAAAGGATCCCGGCATCCTGAAAGTAATGATCGAGGCTGGCCTCGCGACGCTGCAGATCGGCATAGAATCCGGTTCGGCAGAGGTGCTGGCGGCTTACGGCAAGAGGACGACCCCCGCGATGATCGCGCGAACGGTCGAAATGTGCATGGAGGCGCGCCTGCCCCATCTCGTGGGCAATATCATCGTCGGCGGGGCATTCGAATCCGGGGAGACGATAGCCGCCTCTCAGTCCTTCGGCCTGAGCCTGATCGAGACGGGGGCGGGGATGCTGGAGCTCAACGCCATCAATTTCTGGCCTTTCCCCGGTACGGCCATGACGAAATGCCCGGAAAAATTCGGCCTCAGCATCACCGATCCGCGCTCTGTGACCTCGATTATGGACTATCCGGTCGTGCGTTCGCGGACGCTTTCCGAAGAGGACCTGTCGGGCCTGCGCTTCGCCATGGAGGCGGCCTTCAATGACAAAACGATGGAATTGACCCACACCCTCCCGGAAGAGACGGCGTTGCGCGTGTTCAGGTATGGTAAGCTCGGAATGACCAGCCGGTGGTTCCGCAATCTGTACTCGGTAGACAGGCTGCGGAAGTTCTGCTCACTCGTCCGGGACGGAGCCGCCCGACGCCTCGCCGACGTCCCGCCTGGAGAATTGAGAGCATGGCATCCCCAGAGGACGTGTACCCCGAGGGTTCAGGACGGGCGCAGGTTCGGCGGTGACATGGAGATAGACGGCGAGCTCTACCGTGCTTTGCTCGCCAGTTCCGGCCGTCAAACCGTCAGCGAGGCCGCCGCCTGGTGCGATGTGTCTGAGGAGGCTTTTCTTCGGTTGGCGGAAGAACTGGCCCGCCGAATGATGCTCGTTTTCTGCGAATACTGAGAAAATGCCAGGTATCCGTTCAAGCTCCGTGCGTACCTTTTTGCCTGGACAGCTATGCAGGGCGATATTGGGGGTTTCAGGGGGGCCAGCGAAGCCCAGGGCTGAGCGAGCTCTGCCCCCTTGAGTTTGAACGGTTACAATGTCTGCGGAAGGGAGGCTGATTTTGGACACGCGGACGGGGACGATAACCGGGTGATAAAATAAGCGGTGTTACTGAACATTCATTATTATTGAGGAGGATTATTATGATGATGAGGATTATGATGAAAAAGAAAGTTTTTGCAGTGGTGGTTTTTGTTTGGGCGGCACTTCTGGCGGCCGGGACTGCAAACGCGGCAAAAGCTCCGGACATGCCGGATGTTTTTCCGGCTTTCTCTTCCCAAAACCTCGAGGGCGAGCCCGTAACCAGCGCGCTTTTTGCCGACGAAAAGCTTACGATGGTCAATATTTGGACGACATGGTGCCCGCCCTGCGTCAACGAGATGCCGGACCTCGGAGTACTGGGACGTTCCATGCCCGAAGGAAGCCAACTGGTGGGGATTGTCCTCGATGTCGAAGATCCTGAGGAAGATGTCGAAGCCCTGGATGACGCCAATAAGATTCTGAGGAAGTCCAAAGCCAATTTTCTCCAGATTCTTCCCGTCGACGCAATGGAGCCTGTTTTGGGAAAGGTTGCGGCAATTCCCACGACGATTTTTGTAAACTCTCAGGGCAAAATAGTCGGCAGACCCCTCGTCGGTTCACGCTCGGAAGCGGCCTACCGTTCGGAGGTTGAACACATTCTCAAATCGATGCAGTAGTCCCCGTATATTAAACAGCGTTGCAGCTTAACAAAAAAGATCCGTAAGCGTTCAGGCTCAGGTGGGCCAGCGAGCTCTGCCCCCTGAGCCTGAACGCTCACGGGACGGATTTTACGTCGATGTATCCCGCATTCGTCAGCAAAAATGTAAGAGCTTGTAATTACTTATCTTCGACCACGCCTTTTCGATGACCTCGTTTGCCGGCCATTCCCGCCGTCCATGCCGCTAGAATCGCCAACACGCCTCCAATGCCGGTATTACAGCCGCCGCCGCCGGAATCTTCGCCGGAAGTGACCAGTCTGTAACCATCGGGGTACGCCGTGCCCTTCAGTGCTTTTTTGCTGGTGTAGATGAGCAGGCCGGAAGGCACGCTTTTGAAGGCGTCCGTTCCCGTCGTCGGGTCGGCGTCGTCGAGGTGAAGCTCTCCAAGCGTGACGCATCCCTCGAACGCGCGATCTCCGATTGTCTTCACCACCGGCAGGGTCGCGCTCTTCAACTGCGAGGAGCCCAGGAACGCCTGGCTCCCGATTGCCGTCGCTGCGGGCAGGGTGACGCTCGTCAGGCCGGAGCCGTAGAACGCCCTTGTCCCGACCGTCGCCGCGACGGGCAGGGAAACGCTCGTCAGCCTGGTGCATTCATTGAACGCAAAGTCTCCGATTTCCGTCGCCGCCGGGAGGGAGACGCTCGTCAGAGGAGTGCCGGAGAACGCGCGGGTTTCGATTGTCTTCACGACAGGCAGGGAGGCGCTCGCCAGATCGCTGGTGGCGAACGCCGCTTCGCCGATCGCCGTCGCCGCGGGCAAAGTGACGTTTGTCAGGACGCTCGCCGCGAAGGCGTCCGCTCCGACCGTCGTCACGTCGTTTGCCGTCAGGGACGTCAGATAGCCGTTGTTGTACATCGCTTTGCCGGGAATGGACGTCTGTCCGTTCTCGAATTCGAGCGCGAAGTTCGACGTCGCGAGCGCAAGAGTCTCCCAGCCGGCCGCAGAAAGCGTCGCTCCCGTCACCTGTATCGTGTCGCCGGAAGCATACACCGGCGGCGTTCCCTCATTCAACGACTCCCCCGTCACTGCGACGGTCGCGGCGCAGGCCGTTCCAGCCATCGTGAGCAGAATTGCAAACAAAACCACACTTCCAAATAGGACCGTACTGCCACAGAACCTGTTTTTCATGTCATTTCCTCCTTAATATTCGTTCCATGCCGTGTTGATAGACAGAATTGCCAGGTGTCCCTGCCGCCGAACCTGTACGGTTTCGCCGTCGCCTCCCCGTCCGCCTCGATGTCGAAGTTCATGAAACCCAATAAACACCCCCTTGCCGTTGCCGTCTCCATGAGGGGCAAGGCACAGATTCGAAGAAGGAACGTCACATGACGGACCAAAGTTTACGCTTTATAGTACACCCACGATGCTTCAAAATGTGCTTTACGATATCTCCATGCTGTCGAACGACAGTTTGCGGCAGCTTGCGGAATACGCCAGGCGGCTGCGCGAAGAACAGGAGATAACGGAGCTGGAAACGCGGTTCGGAACGACACCAAACGCGGAAAAAATCCAATGCTT
>JAISSA010000250.1 GCA_031273365.1 Synergistaceae bacterium | reverse complement strand
TGAAAGGAGCTGACCTGAATGACAGACAGTGATGCCGGGACTGTGAAGCCGGTGCGGGAACAACGAGGAGAAGAAGTTTGGATACCTTCGTGCTATTACGAATCTGTGGGCTGAGCGGGGCTGGAATCAGGACGACAGGCGAATCACACTCCCTGCGATCGACTACCTGATGAAACAACAATCCTGGGACAGGAGTTCGATTGCTGTCCTCCACTGTGACGTCGCCTGCCGCGGATGAGAGCAAAAAAAGAGGATGGCGGCCCTTTCGTTCCGGTAGAGCACATTCCCGATCTGAGGCAACTTAACAGTCATTCATAATAACAGACTGTGCGATACGGCCTGCCTCCATATACATAATCCACGCAATCGACAGCTTTTCCAGTTCTTCTTCCCCCGTCGCGGTATACTGTTACGGAATGGCTCCGGTAACCGTTCAGACCCCGTGCGTCCGGTCGCGCTCCTGGCAGTCGCTCGCAGCAGCGCCGGGAGTTTCAGAAGGGCCTGTAAGTTATGGTCCGAGTAATACCTTGTTCGAGAGGGAGGTAATTTTATGATATGGGTAATAGGCGACATTCACGGAATGTTCGACCCGCTTAAAAGGCTCTTCGCGGGAATTCGAAAACGGGAATATGATGGAGAGGCCGTTGAAAAGATCATTTTCATTGGCGACTACATGGATCGCGGCCCCTCTTCCAGGGAGGTCATCGACTACATTCTGGCCCTCGAATACGAGACGGTGTTCCTCGCCGGCAACCACGAGGACATGGCCATCCGTTTCTTCGAACAGGATGAAAAATACCTCCGGGATTTTGGGAATCAATGGTTTCCCAACGGCGGCGTCGATACTTACGAGTCGATTTTCGATGCTCCGGAGTACGGCGAGATGCTGGCGGACATCCAGAAATGCAGAGATCCCTTTATCAGCGGCGATCACTGCGACACCTTCAAGGGGCGCGAGCTCCCGAAAAAATACGAGGACTTTATCCGCGGCGTGAGATACACCCATCGGGAAGAAATCCCTTTTAACGGGACAACGCTCGGCGTCTCGTTTTTTCACGGCCTGCCGCGCTGGGACCAGACGCTCTCCGAGCAACGGGTCGTGACTTACGCGCAATTCGAGGAGTACCGAAAGCAGGAAAGATCGTACTATGGACTTTACACTCCGGCGACGGAGCAGTTCCACCCCACCCGCGAGCGCGACAGGCCATGGCCCCTGTCCATCGAGGGAAGCTTTCTGTGGGGGCGGGTTTACAACTACCGCGACGGCTACGGCGGCGACATTGTCATTCACGGGCATACCCCGACGCTCGGGTATGAAAAATATTTTTTGACGAGGCGCAGGGAAAACCTCGTCGAAGATTACGCCAGTCAGTTTGAAAGCTACGACGCCGGGGGGGGCCTGCCGTTTCTGTTCTCCCGCGGTAAGGGGGCGGGCTACTCGCAGCGGTGTTCCTCCCGCGAAGACGCCGAATCTGAATCCAGCAGGAATGCCTTCTTCAACTGCGGAGAAGGAGGCGCGCTCGAGGCCATCAATGTGGACACCGGAGCGGTCTTCGGCGTCGCTCTGACCGCCCTTGGGCTTTCGACCGAAACCCTCGAACAGGGGCAGCTTCCTCTTTTGACGGCCTTCACCAGCGGCAATAACGCGGCAGGGCGGCGGCCCCTTGCCCGCACCATTTACGTCAGGGCGCTGGGTTCTCCCGGGAACGTTGCGATTCGAAAAGAGCGCAGGTGAGGAGCGACGGAGGTTGGACGATGGCGGACACGACAGACAGGGGAAAATACCAGCTTCCGAAAAAATTCTTCAACACGGCGGGGCCCGCTCAGGAGGACATTCACTACACGCTCGATCCGCTGCGGCGGGTCAACTACGATGAAATATCCCTCCTGATCGACCAGCGCAAATATTTTGTGCTGCACGCGCCCCGGCAGACGGGGAAAACCACGTCCCTGCTTGCCATGGTGAAAAAAATCAACGACGAGGGCAGGTACTGCTGCGTCTACATCAACGTGGAATCGGCTCAGGTGGCGCGCAACGACGTTGCCAGAGGGATGCAGGCCATACTTTCCGAGCTGGGACAGAGCATGGAGTCCACGCTTGGCAATCCTGAACCCTATGGATGGACGGCTTCCATTCTGGAAAAAGATGGTGCGCTCAAGGCTCTGGCCACAATGCTCACGCGCATTTGCGTCAGCTCCGACCGCCCTCTGGCGCTTTTTATCGACGAGATCGACTCGCTGATCGGCGATACGCTCGTCTCCGTGCTGCGTCAGCTGCGCGACGGGCATGTCAACCGTCCAAAAAAGTTCCCCATCTCCGTTATCCTCTGCGGCGTGCGGGATATCCACGACTACCGCATCCATATGTCCGACGGAGAGATCATCACGGGCGGAAGCTGCTTCAACGTCAAGGCAAAATCTCTGCGTCTCGGAGATTTTCTTCAGTGCGAGATCCGGGAACTCTACGAACAGCACACCACGGCCACCGGACAGGTCTTTGAGGAGGACGTCTATCCGAAGGTCTGGGAGCTGACGCACGGTCAGCCGTGGCTGGTCAACGCTCTGGCGTATCAGATGACCTCGAAAATGCCCGAGGGGCGGGACCGCAGCCGTCCGATAACGATCGACATGACAGAGGAGGCGGCGAACCGGTTGATTCTCGAGCGGGCAACGCACCTCGACCAGCTCGCCGATAAACTTCGAGAGCCCCGCGTGCGCCGGGTCCTCGCCCCGATGGTGGCGGGGAAAAATTGGGGCTCGACGGAAGAGCCGGAGTCGGACGATCTGGAGTACGTCATCGATTTGGGGCTGCTTCGCAGGGAAGGCATGGAACGGGGTCGCGCGCTCGTCGTCTCGAACGCAATCTACAGGGAGGTCATTCCCCGCGAACTGGCCGCCGTCATGGAGGACAATCTCGCCTCCCGCCCCACACAGCCCTGGTATGTCAACGTGGACGGGACGCTTGACGCGGCAAAGCTTCTTCGCGAGTTCCAGCAGTTTTTCCGAGAGAACTCGGAGAGCTGGCTGGAGCGTTTCGACTACAAAGAGGCCGGGTTTCAGCTTCTGCTGCAGGCGTTCCTGCAGCGGATCGTGAACGGCGGCGGACTGATCGACCGGGAGTACGCGCTGGGCAGCGGCCGTGTGGACCTGCTGGTCCGCTGGCGATACCCGAAGGACGCGCCCAGGCGCGAACAGCGGGAGCAAAGAATCGTGCTGGAGCTGAAAACGATTCGGACGAAGCACGATCCGGAAGGGGCGTTTGCCAAAGGTCTGGAGCAGACCGTCCGTTACGCGGACCGGTCGGGCGCAGACGAGGCGCACCTGATCGTCTGCGACGAGCGTCCCGGCCGGACCTGGGAGGAAAAGATTTGCCATCGCGACGAGCGTCTCGGAGACAGAGACGTCCACGTCTGGGGCCTGTAGGCCCCGAAAACCGCAGCGGCCGTTCAGGCCCGGGGGGCAGAGTTCGACCCCCCGGAACCCCCGACGGCCGCGTTTATTCGGGGGCAAAGCCGGAAAGCCGGAAAAAATTCAGGAGAAAGTGGTCCAGGAGAATGTGTCCATGGCTTTCTCGTCGACGTCCTTCTGATACTGGATGCGGGGCATCCCGAGAGTCGCTATCCCGGATGCGGGGTCTACGGTGTAGTTGCGCCCGTCGGCCTCGGGGTCCTCTCCGATGACGGTGTTGTCGGGGATGTAGTTGTGCGCGTCGATGATGGCTCGTCGGATGCGGCAGTTCCGCCCGATGACGACGCCCTGCCCGATGATGCTCTCATCGATGCGCGAGCCCGGCTGGATCACGCAGTTGCGGGAGAGGACGGAATTATGAACCTGGGCGCCCAGAATGCGGCTTCCCTCGGCCAGAAGCACCCGGTTGACGGTGCAGTCGTACCCCTCGGTGGGATAGGAGTAGGAAGGAGGGTCCGCGAAGGAGACGGTGCGTATCGGCCACATGGGGTTATACAGCGTCATTTCGGACTCGTAGGTCAGAAGCTCCATATGGGCCTGCCAGTAGGCTTTGATTGTCCCCACGTCGCGCCAGTATGGCCTGTCCTCGCGCCACTGGTGCATCTTTTCGACCTCGCGCATGGAGTGGGGCAGGACGTTGGTCGAAAAATCGTAGGCATAGACGCGGGCGTTCTGCTGCACCAGGCCGGGGATGATGTCGCGGCCGAAATCATGACTGGTCGGCTGCTGCGAGTCGTAGATCAGGGCCTCCTCGAGGACGCTGCGCCCGAAGATGTAGTTTCCCATCGAAACGTAGCAGAATCCAGGCTTGTCGGGAATTTCCGGCGGCACGGCCGGCTTTTCGAGAAACTCGACGATGCGGCCCGAGCTGTCGGTTTTAATGCAGCCAAACTGGTACGCCTCGGAAAGAGGAACGACGTTGGCGGCGACGGTGACGTCGGCCTTCTGCTCGATGTGCGCGGTGAGCATCTGCTCGACGTCCATCTTGTAGATGTGGTCCGCCGCGAAGATGCAAACCTCATCGGCCCGAAAGAGAGAGATAAGGTGCAGGTTCTGGAAGACGGCGTCCGCCGTTCCCTGAAACCAGTGTTCCCCCCGCCACATCTGCGCGGGGACCAGGGTCACGAAAAAATCGCGCCCGCGAAGAGCGCCTCCGAACTGCCAGCCCTGCTCGATGTGCTCGTTCAGGGACTGGCTTTTGAACTGGACGAGGACGTAGATGGCGAAGATCCCGCTGTTGACGAGATTGGAAAGGGCAAAATCGATGATGCGGTATTTTGCCGCAAAGTAAACGGCCGGCTTGGCCCGGTAACGGGTCAGGGGCATCAGGCGCTCTCCTTTGCCTCCGGCGAGAACGAGACCCAAAACTCTCCCAAATTTCCCTCCGTACATGTTTTGTTATCCCCCTCTCTAAAGAATGCGCCGATATAGATCCCTGTAGAGCAAAGCCGATTTTTTCCAGGAAAAGTCCTCCTGCATTCCCCTTCTGCGTATTTTGTCCCAGGCTCTGGCGTTGGAGAAACGCTCGATAGCCCGGCGTAAGGACCAGAGCATCCCCTGCGTGTCGTAGGTCAGGAAGGTGAACCCGTTGCCGCCGCCCTCCGCGTCGACGTCGGTCACCGTGTCGACCAGACCGCCCACCTCGCGAACGACGGGGACGGCCCCATAGCGCATGGCGATCATCTGTGAGAGGCCGCAGGGCTCGAAAAGCGAGGGCATCAGATAGATGTCGCCTCCGGCGTAGAGGAGATGCGCCAGAGATTCGTTGTAGCCCGGGAAGAAACAGAGCGAGTCGCGATGCAGCGAGCTGGCCTCCCGCAGCGCGTCCTCGATCCAGTGGTGCCCGCTGCCCAGAAAGATAAATTTGGCTCCGAGCTCCGGAATTTGCTTCAAAGCGGGCAGAATGACGTCGAAGCCCTTCTGCTCCACGAGGCGGGAGACGCAAACCACAAGAGGTCCCTTCCAGTCGGGATCGAAGGTCGTATTTTTCAGCAGTTCCCTTCGACAGGCCTGCCTGCCTCCGAGGGAGTCGGCCGAATAACACTCCGGAAGCAGCGGGTCCGTCGCGGGGTTCCAGAAGTCCGTGTCGATCCCGTTCAGAATGCCGTCCAGCTTGTGCCGCTGACTGTAGATCACGCCGGACAGGTCCTGAGTGGACTCCCATGTCTGTATTTCCCACGCGTAGCGGGGCGATACGGTCGTGACGGCCGTCGCGCTGACGATGCCTCCCTTCAGGAGGTTGACCAGACCGTAAAATTCGATGCCTCCCATATTGAAGCAGCTCCGATCCAGTCCGGACTCCTCGAAGAACGCGCCGGGAGGAAAAGCCCCCTGGTAGGCGACGTTATGCAGCGTCAGGACGCTTGCGGGGCGCACTCCCCTTCGGTTTACGGCGCCCCGGTAATGACGGTGCCAGGCGAGCGCGCAGGGCAGATACGCCGTCGGCCAGTCGTGGCAGTGGAAGATATCGGGTTCCCAGTCCGTCACCTTCGAAAGCTCCAGGGCCTGCATACAGAAGACGAGAAACGGGCGCACCGTGAATACGTCCAGTTCCCAGGGGTACATGGACCCCCGGTAGTAATTCGATTCCAGCAGCCAGATCGGGACGTCGTCCACCTCGATGCGGTGCACGGTCGCCTCCGCCGTTTGCCAGGCGCAGGCAACGGCCACGTGCTGCAGGCTGGTGGTGATTTTGTGGCCCGCGTCCCTGACCTTCTGAAGAACGCCCGGCCACGCGGGGGTCACCACCCTGACGTCGAGGCCGCACTGACGCAGCGCCTTCGGGAGCGATCCCACGACGTCGCCCAGCCCCCCGACCTTGGAAAAAGGGGAAAGTTCGGAGCCGACAAAGAGAACCTTCGGAGCCTGCTGCGTCGCCATGGCCTGCCGCTGCCTACATTCCCCTGAAGTCGATGGAGTAAGCCTTCGACGCGTATTCCCGGACCACGCGGTGGGTGTTGAAGAACGAGGCATTCAGCGCGATGGTGTGCTGCATCATGCTTATCCATTTTTTGCGGTCGTTGTAGTAGGTCGGGATGATTTTTTTCTGCAGTTTTTCGTAAAGATCGATGGCGTCCAGCGATTCGTCATAGTGACGGTCGTAGTCGGCGGCGCTCGGTTCCGGTCCGATGGACCAGCCCGTGACGTCCTCGATCCAGCCCTCGATCCACCAGCCGTCCAGAACGGAGAAGTTCATGATGCCGTTCATCGTGCATTTCATGCCGCTGGTCCCGCTGGCCTCGCGGGGGCGCATTGGGGTGTTCAGCCACAGGTCGGAACCCTGGGTCAGCAGGGACGCGATTTCCACGTTGTAGTTGTCGATGAACACGATCGGTATCGTGTCCTCGAGATCCCTCGCCGTTTTTCTGATCTTTTGCAGGACGGCCTTCCCTCCGTTGTCGTTGGGGTGCGCCTTGCCCGCGAAGATAAACTGGACCTTGCGGTCGCCGGCCACCTCCATGAAGCGCTTCAGGTTCGAGAACAGAAGGTCGGCCCGCTTGTAGGTCGCGGCCCGGCGCGCAAAACTCAGGGTCAGGACCTCCGGGTCCAGCTGCTTGCCCGTGGTTTCCAGCACGCGGGCAAAGAGGCGCAGCTTGGCCGCCTGATGCGCGGCCCAGAGGTCCTCGCTGGGGATGGTCAGGGCCTGAACGAGGCGTCCGGGGTCCTGCTCCCAGCCGGGAATGTGTTTGTTGTAAAGCTTGCGCATGCCGGAACTCACCCACGTGGTGGGGTGCACGCCGTTGGTGATCCAGTCCACCGTCTCCATTTTGAACATGTTGTTGCTCACCTCGGCGTGCTTTTTGGCGACGCCGTTGACGTAACGGCTGTAGCGCAGGCCGAGCTCCGTCATGGAGACGCCGGGCACGTCGGGCATCATGCGTTTGATCGTGCTGAGGGCGTCGGGGGGAAAAGCGCGATCGATGAGGCTGAACTCGAAATAATCGTGTCCGGCGGGGACGGGAGTGTGGGTGGTGAAGACCACCTGTTCCCGTATTTTATCGGGATCGTAGTAGCCCTGCTCGCGCATCAGTTCGAGGGTCAGGAATCCCGCATGGCCCTCGTTCAGGTGGAAGGTCTCGATGTTCATGTATCCCAGGTCGCGCAGCATCCGAAGGCCGCCGAGGCCCAGGATGAACTCCTGACAAAGACGGTAGTTGTTGTCGCCACCGTAGAGATACCAGCAGAGCTTGCGGTCGTCCGGG
The DNA here is from genome assembly GCA_031273365.1 of Synergistaceae bacterium. GTDB lineage: Bacteria > Synergistota > Synergistia > Synergistales > Aminobacteriaceae > JAISSA01. The sequence goes on along the minus strand of JAISSA010000250.1, from coordinate 12,926 downwards.
TTGTTGGGCTCGAAGTCCGTGTCGAGGAAGTAGACGGGCAACGGATATCCCGTGGCGCCGATGATCTCGTAGACCCACACTCCCACCTGAATCTCGCGGCCCTGCAGGGTGATCGATATGCGGTTGGGGAGCAGGGTCAGCTCGTGCGCCGGGTTCCACTGGACCGGCTTTTCCTTCTGCCATCCGTCGTCGTTGAACTCCTGGATGAAATATCCCTTGCGGTAAAGCAGCGTCACGCCCGCCATGGGCACGCCCAGATCGGCCGCACTTTTCAGAATGTCGCCCGCAAGCACCCCCAGGCCTCCGGAGTAGGTGGGTATGGACTCCTTCAGCCCCACCTCCATGGAAAAATAAGCGAGAGGCCTGAATGCGGGGTCATTTTCCATAAGGCTTCTCAGGGAATTGCCGAGATCGCTGCGATGAAGTCGCTGTATCATGTCTTAATACTCCTTTCCCTGTTTGGGAACGTGCCGCTTTTCCGGCGCATGATGTTCATTATGTCTTTCCTGAAAAAGATTATCTCATAAAATTCACATAAACGTTCAGGCTCTGACGGGGTCCGGGGGCAGGCGTCCGTAGAGCTTCGTCAGCTCCAGCATGTGCGTGGCGAGTTCGTCGGAGATGTGCGAGCCCGCCATGCGCCACTCCCAGTTGCCGAAGGCCGTGGAGGGCACGTTGATCCGATTTTGCCCCCCCAGCTCCAGATAATCCTGCATCTGCACCACAGCCGTCTCCGCGACGGAACTCATCGCCATGCGGATCATATCGCCGCAGATCGTGTCGCGGGTGATCTCCCTTCCGAGGTATAAAATCAGGTTGGAAAGTTCTCTGGCGGTCGCCTCTTCCTCGAACCAGCCGAGGGAGGTGTTGTTGTCGTGGGTCCCCGTGTAAACGAAGCTGTCGGGCGCGTGGTTGTGCGGCGCGTAGGGGTTGTACGCCGGGTCGTTGAACGCGAAATGCAGCACCAGCATCCCCGGCAGCCCCATACCCCTGCGGGCCATTTCGATCTCCGGCGTCAGGACGCCGAGGTTCTCGGCCAGGAAGGGGCGGCCCGGAAAATCCCGGCACAGGCGCTCGAAAAAGCGCTCGTGAGGGGCGCTGCGCCAGTACCCCTTCTCGGCGGTGACGGCGTCCGCGGGAACCGCCCAGTACCCGATAAAACCCCGAAAATGATCCATTCTTATTTTGTCGCAGCACAGCAGCATGTGACGCAGGCGATCCATCCACCACCGGAACCCGTCGGTCTCCATGGCGTCCCATCGATAGAGCGGATTGCCCCAGAGCTGCCCCGTGCTGCTGTAGTAATCCGGCGGAACTCCGGCGACGGCGACGGGCTTCAGTCGGTCGTCCAGCTCGAAAAGGCGGGGGTTCGCCCACACGTCGGCGCTGTCGAGCGTCATATAAATGGGCATGTCGCCGACGAGCTCGATGTCGAACTGGTCGAGACACTCCCGGAACGACGCCATCTGGGAGTAAAAGACGAACTGGACGAAGCGATGGTATTCGATGACGTCCGAGAGCGTTTCCCACGTGCGATGCAGGGCCTCGTGGGAGCGAAATCTGAGGTCCTCCGGCCACTCGGACCAGCTTTGTCCGTCCCGCTCTTCTCTGATGGCCGCAAAAAAGCTGTACGATTCCAGCCAGTGCCTGTGGGTCGTGAAGAAGTCGTCGAACTCCGCCCGGCGCCCCGAGTTTTTGAAGTTGATCCACGCGCGTCGCAGAAACGTTTTCCTCGAGGCGCGCACAAGGTCGTAATCGACCCTGCCCTGCGCGAATTCAGGCATGTCCTTCAAATCGTCCCTGTCGAGCAGGCCGGTCGTCGCCATGATCTCCGGGCTGATCAGGAGGGGATTGCCGGCGAAGGCCGAGGACGGGCTGTAGGGGGAGTTTCCGCTTCCGCCGTCGACGACGGTCAGGGGCAATATCTGCCACACCTTCTGCCCGGCTTTTTTCAGAAATTCAGCAAATCGTATCGCCTCCGGGCCCAGATCTCCAATGCCGTATTTCGAGGGCAAAGAGAACAGGGGCAGGAGCACACCGCTTTTGCGTACCATGAATTCATCCTCCGTCAACGTTCAAACGTCACAGGCCACGTCAGACAATGGCAGATGTGCGAAATTGCAGTTCCGCATTTCATTCTATCCGTACACATTATACAAATACAAATCATTTTATTTTCATTCTATTTTCATTCTATCACGTCGCGCGGTCGAGAAGGTGAAGGTTTACGAGGAACCGTTACGTTTAGCGTTTCAGGTTACGCGAAGGAGTCGCTTCGCCAGGTCACGCGGCCGCCGCACAGGGTCATCGCCACGCCGATGTGCCGGAGGTTCGGGGGGGAGACCATGAAGGGGTCCTCTTCCAGCACGACCAGGTCGGCGTCCTGTCCTTCCCGAATTTCCCCGCGTCGTCTCTCGTTGCCCGCGTGCCAGGCCGGGGCCCAGGTGTAAAGCGCGAGCGCCTCGGCGACGGAGAGCCGCTCGTCGGGCGTCCATCCCTCCCCGGGTTTGTCGTCCGCGTCCTGCCTCGTGACGGCCGCGTGGATGCCGGACAGGGGCCGCAGGTCCTCGACGGGGGCGTCCGAGCCTCCAGACAGCACGATGCCCCTGCGCAGCATGGATTTCCAGCGGTAACTGCCCGCGGCTTTTTCCGCGCCCAGACGGGCGACGGCCATCTCTCCGTCGGAGGGGACGAAAGACGGCTGCACCGCCGCCCCGACGTGAAGGCTTTTCATCCGGTCCAGCTGCCGGTCGTCGGCGATCTGCGCGTGGACGATCAGGTGGCGGGTCGCGTTCGGGCAGGCCCTCTGGGCGATTTCAAGGGCGTCGAGGCACATGTCGAGGGCTCCGTCGCCGATAGCGTGCGCGGCGATCTGCATTCCCGACGAGTGGGCAATCGCGACCAGCGCGTTCAGCTCTTCCTGCTCGAAGATGGCGACTCCGCGGTTCCCGGGGCTGTCCGCGTAGTCCTCGCGCAAAAAAGCGGTGCGTCCTCCCAGAGATCCGTCGGTCAGGAGTTTGAGCGGCCCGATCTGGCAGAGCGGCGTGCCGTCGCCCGTCCGCCATCCCTCCGACAGAAAGTCCAGCAACGCGTCCCGCTCGGGCAGCAAAAACTGCTGACGAACGCGGAACGGCAGCTTCCCGTCGCGCTCCGCGCCGCTGTAGAAGGCGATGAGGCGTCGAAAATCGTGCTCGAAGGCCCCCATGTCGTCCGTGTTCAGCTGGGTCAGGCCAAAACTGGCCGCCAGCGGGCCATATTTTTCGAGAAGCCGAAGCGCGTCCTCGTCCCGAAGCCCGGGCATTCGCTCGCGGACCCAGGCGGTCGCCGACTCGGTGACGAGTCCGTTGGGTTCTCCGTCCTCGTCCGTTTCGAACGAGCCTCCCGCGACCCGCGTGTCCCGTGTGACGCCGAGGAGCCTGAGGGCCGCCGTGTTCAAAAGGGCGACGTGCCCGCAGGTTCGGGTCAGAATGACCGGGTTGTGGGGAACGATCCCGTCGACGTCGTGGCGGTTGGGGCTGCGTCCTTCGGCCATGCGGGCGTCGTTCCAGCCCCGGCCCCGGTACCATTCTCCCTCGGGCAGGGGGCGACTCCGGACGTATGTCCCGAGGCGCTCGCGCAGCTCCTGAACGGACCGGCAGCCGCCGAGGTTCAGAAGCTCCTGAGACTGCGCCCAGCTCATGAAGTGCAGGTGCGAATCCGCGAACCCGGGAAAGACGGCTCGTCCCTGCAGGTCGATGAACTCGGCGTCCCTTTGCGGCAGGATATCGGAAATGCCCCCCGCCTTCGAGATGCGTCCACCCTCGATCAGCAGGGCCTCTCCCGTTCCCATGGGAGTATGTATCTGTCCATTGACAAGCACGGTTTTGCTGTACATGTTCCTCCGCCTCCTTCGGCGCGGTAAAGGTGGTGATGCCTGACTGAATTATAGCGCAGGTTCGATCCCGCAGGCCGGTATCCCCTGTTCGTCCCGAACGCCTGCGCGGATTTGTTTCATCGACGGAACGCGCTGTTATAATAAATTTCATGGCTGTACGGTTGCCTCGGGTAAAGATCGAGAGGATACTGTCATGATAAATTTTGGGGGCTTCCTGACCTGAGGGGCCGCTGTTTCTGTGTTATGATGGGGCGGCGCAATCGGGGTCTTTACACTCAGGGGGAGTTGCCCGTATCGGGTTTTCGCCCTGTATTTATATATTTGAAGGCGGAGGTGTGGATTTTTATTTTGGAGTGCGGCGACGAACGTCATTTTTTTGGCGAAATGGTTTCCATCATAGAGCGGCTGAGAGGCCCCGGAGGGTGCCCCTGGGACAGAGAACAGAAGCTGGAGGATCTGCGGACTTACATCGTGGAGGAGGCCTACGAGCTGACGGAGGCCATTACCGCGCGCGATATGGATCACGTGTGCGAAGAGGCGGGCGACCTGTTGCTGCAGATCGTTTTCGTCGCCTCTCTGGCGAAGGAAGCGGGGGCGTTCGGCGTCGGGGACGTCGTCCGCAGGGTATGCGAGAAGCTGATACGACGTCATCCGCATGTTTTCGAGACGGTGACGGTCGCCGACAGCGACGAGGTCCTGCGCAACTGGGAGCGGATAAAGCTGGAGGAGCGCAGGGAAAAAAAGGAAAGCTCCTCGATGCTGGCGGGACTTCCCAAAACGTTGCCTCCGCTTCTGAGGGCGCATCGAATGCAGGGTAAGGCGGCGCATGTCGGTTTCGACTGGCGGGGGGACAGTCCGGACCCCCTTTTCGCCAAACTGGAGGAGGAAATTGCCGAACTTCGTGAGGCCATTGCCGGGCGCGACGCCGGCGCCGATTCTGACGCCATGCAGGACGCTGTGGAAGACGCTGTGGAAGACGAGCTTGGGGATGTGCTTTTCATGACGGTCAATCTGGCGCGACACCTGAAGGTCAACCCCGACGTCGCGCTGTCGAGGGCCTGCGCCAAATTCGCCGAACGTCTGCAAAAGGTGGAGCGGGAGGCGGAATCCCGGGGCCTTCAGTTGAACCTCTGCCCGCCGGAACAACTGGACGAGCTGTGGAACAGGGCGAAAGAGAGCGGCACATATAGCGAGAGTTCGGGGAGGATAAGGTCATGACGCAGGATAAGAGGGCCGGAAGGGCAAATGCGAACAGCGCGGAGAGTTCCGGGAAGAAGACGGAGGAAACCGCGAACCGGAAGGAGGACAGCGTGCCCGTGGAGGCAAAACCGAAGCGCAGAGCGATGGTTATGGAAACGGCGCTGCGCGACGCGCATCAGTCGCTCATCGCGACGCGTATGCGCACGTCGGACATGGCGCCGGTGCTCGAGCTGATGGACGAGGTCGGATACTATTCCCTCGAGATGTGGGGAGGGGCGACGTTCGACAGCTGTATGCGTTTTCTCGGGGAGGATCCGTGGGAGAGGCTGCGGCTCATCCGCAGGCACGTCAAAAAAACGAAACTTCAGATGCTGTTGCGCGGTCAGAACCTGGTGGGCTACCGCCACTATGCGGACGACGCGGTGCGCGAGTTCGTCAAACGGACGGTCGGCAACGGAATGGACATCATCCGAATTTTCGACGCGCTGAACGACCTGCGCAACATGGAGATCGCGGCGGACCAGGTGAAGAAGGAGGGCGCGCACCTGCAGATGTGCATCGCCTACACGCTGTCGCCCGTCCACACGCTCGACGCCTTTGCGAAGATGGCGCTCGACATGACGCATATGGGGGCCGACTCCATAGCGATCAAGGACATGGCCGGCCTGCTGAACCCCGTGGACTGCGTCCGGCTCGTGAAGGCGATCCGGGCGAAGACCGACGTTCCCATTCAGCTCCACTCGCACTACACCAGCGGAATGGCCTCCATGGCCTACTACGCCGGGCTGGAGGCGGGCGCTTCCGTTGTGGACACGGCCATCTCTCCGTTTTCCATGGGGACGAGTCAGCCGCCCACGGAGTCGCTGGTGGCCGCCCTTGCGGGCGGGGAGCTGGACACGGGCATCCGCCTCGAAAACCTCGTTCCCGTGGCGGAGTACTTCAAAAAAATCCGCGAAAAGTACAGCAACCTGATCGCGGACATCGGGGGCGTCGACATCAATATCCTTCGCTACCAGATTCCGGGGGGCATGTACTCCAATCTCGTCAGCCAGCTCAAAGAGCAGAACGCGCTCGACAGGCTGGAGGACGTCATGCAGGAAATTCCGGTCGTGCGCAGGGCGATGGGGTATCCTCCGCTTGTGACCCCTACCAGCCAGATCGTGGGGACGCAGGCCACGCTCAACGTCCTGACGGGACAGCGCTGGAAGGTCATCCCGAAGGAGGTGAAGCAGTACTTCATGGGCTACTACGGCACCGCGCCCGCGCCGCTCGACCCCGAGGTGCAAAAGCTGGCGATCGGGAACGAGGAGCCCATCACCTGCCGTCCCGGGGAGAAGATCGCGCCGGAGATGGAGGAGGCCCGCAGGGCCGCGGCCGTATGGACCCTGCAGCCGGAGGATGCGCTTTCCTGGCTGATGTTCCCCCAGGTGGCGAAGGATTTTCTTCCCCAAAAGTACGCTCGCGTCACGAAGAGGGACGTGGGGTTCGACGAGATGGTCGACAACGCCGCTTACCCCGTATAGAGGACGTGCGCGGCTTGAACAGAATACGTAGCGAGAATACGTAACGGGGTATGAAGACGAACGCGGATACGCCGGCCTCCTGGTCGGAAGGGATAGAGATAAGCGGAGACGGCGCGATGTTGCGTATTTCAGGGGCCCACGACGAAAACCTGGAGGCGATACGGGAGCGTTATCCCGTGAACCTGGTGGTGCGGGGGTGCAACATTCAGGTCAATGGCCCCGACGAGGCGCCGGTACGGATCGTTTCCAACCTGATACGGCAGCTTTCCGCCGTTGCGGGGAAGGGGTACGACGTTTACGTGGCGGACGTGAGGCACGCAATGGACGCGCTGGCGGAAGGCAGTGAGCTTCGATTGGAAAACCTTTACTCGGACGTCATCTGCACGACGGCCAAAGGCAAGCCCATCAGGGCGAAGACGGTGGGACAGCGCGCTTACATACAGGCGATTCGGGAAAATCACATCCTTTTCGCCGTGGGGCCGGCGGGAACGGGAAAGACCTGGCTCGCGGTCTGCGAGGCCGTTTCGATGCTGAAATCGGGGGGAGTCGGTCGTATCGTCCTTGTGCGTCCGGCCGTCGAGGCCGGGGAAAGCCTCGGGTTTCTGCCGGGCGACCTTCGGGAAAAGGTGGAGCCCTACGTGCGCCCCCTGTACGACGCCTTTTACGAACTGCTCTCTCCGGAGCGCTTTGCCCGGTATATCGACAAGGGCGTCATCGAGATAGCGCCTCTGGCCTACATGCGGGGGCGCACGCTGAACGAGAGTTTCATCATTCTGGACGAGGCGCAGAACACGACGCCCGAGCAGATGAAGATGTTCCTGACCCGTCTGGGGTTCGGCTCGAAGGCCGTGGTCACGGGAGACGTCACTCAGATCGACCTGCCCTCCGGGAAGGAATCGGGCCTCAACTGCGTCCGTTCCATCCTGCAGGACATCCGGGGCATCGATTTCTTCGACCTGACCCACGCGGACGTGGTGCGCCACGAAATTGTACAGAAGGTGGTTCAGGCTTACGAACGTTATGAACAGCAGCGCAAACAGTAAGACGCATCGCGCTCACGGGCGCGCCTTTCTTTGGGAGCTCTACGCCTCCTGTCTCGTTCCCATGCTTTTCCTCTTGTTTACGGGGGGCGCTGTGGTCGTTCTGGAGTGGATTTACGCGTCCGGCAGGTACAGCTTTTCCGTCGGGGGCCCCGCGCCGCGCACATACAGCGCGATCACCCCGATGAAGTACACGGACATGGCCGCGACGGAAAAGCTCAAAAACATGGCCGAAAGCACCGTGGCCGGGGTCGTGGTGCGGGACGCGGGGAGAGCCGAACGGATGAAAAACCGCCTGGCGATCCTGCGCGACGCCCGGACGGAGGACCCTGCGGGAACCTGGTCGAAGGAGCTGCTCGACGCCCTCCATGAGCTTTCCGGGGATCGAAGGGAGACTCTGCTGTCGTTTGCGGAGCGCGTCGGCGAGATTTATTTCGAGACGACGGCGTCCTCGGACGTTTTGGCGGCGGATCAGAACTCCGTCGTTCTGTGGAGGGAGATAAGCGCGCTCGGCCTGGCGGCGGCGGAGGAGAACCTTCTTTATCAGCTGATGACGGAGGTCCTCAACTCTCATTACAGGGTGGACCCTCAGCTGACGACGATGGTGCGGGGCGTCGTCGGGGTCTCGATTCCTCCGGTGGAGCGCCGGCTGGAGGCGGGGGACGTCATCGTGGAGCGGGGACAGGAAATTACGCCGTGGATCGCGCGCCTGTTGAAGTTTCAGGGGTACACGGAGAAGGTCTTCCCCCTGACTCAGATGATCGTCGTCGGTCTGCTGATGCTGGTTCTGCCCCTCTGGCTCGATATTTCGACCGGAGGGATCGTCGACGACCGGCCGTCCTGGGGAAGCATCGCTTTCGTCATTGGGCTCGGCTGGGTCTGCGAGGCGGCGGCGGCCCATCTCGATACGGCGGGGGCGGGGATTCTGGCGTCCGTGACGGTGGCCTATCTCTCCATGCCGCATCGATTCGCGTTCAACGTCTGTCTTGTGGGCATCGCGTCGGGGGTGTTCCTGATCACGGGGTTGTCCATATACAGTACGCTGTTGCTGGTGATTTCGAGCCTGGTGGCCTCCATGGCGGGTTTTTACGCCCTGTACAGGATAAACTCCCGCGAACATCTGGTTTATAAGATTTTTGTTCTGGCGGTCTTCCTTGCCGTCGCGAAGGTCCCCATCCTGTGGCTGCAGGGGTATCCCATCACGTCGGAGACGCTCAGGCTCTCCCCCCTGGGGGAGACGTGGTTCATGTGCGGGCGTTTTCTGGTTTTCGACCTTGCGACGACGTTCCTGGCCGTCTCCATCCTGCCCGTCATCGAGGGCTGCATCGGGGTTTTTTCCGTTCTGAAGATGAGGGAGCTGAGTCACCCCTCCAGCCCGTTGCTTCGCAAGCTGCAGACCGAGGCCCCCGGAACCTACCACCACTGCCTGATGATTGGTTCCCTCGCGGAGGCCGTGGCCGACGAGCTGAACATGAACGAGAACCTTCTGAAGACGGGGGCCTATTATCACGACATCGGCAAACTGCGGCGTCCCCGCTTCTTCGTCGAGAACCAGATGGGGGGTGAAAACATACATGACGCGATCTCTCCCACCCTGTCGGCGCTCGCCATCATCGCTCACGTTCGGGAGGGGATCGAGCTGGCGAACGAGTTTGGACTTCCCGGAAAAGTGAAGCAGTTCATCGCGGAACATCATGGGACGACCTGCCTGGGCTACTTCTACAGGAAGGCGCGTTCGCTGGGGGAAAAGGTGGAGAAGGAGCAGTTCTGCTACCCCGGGCCCAGACCGCAGTCGCGTGAAACGGCTCTTCTCATGCTGCTCGACTCCACGGAGGCCGCGATGCGGGCGGAGAGCAAAAACATCCAGTCCCTGACGGATGCGGGGGAGATCATCGACCGGGTCATAGGGCTCAAACTGGCCGAAGGGCAACTCGACGACGTAAATTTCACGTTCCGCGAGATGTCGTGCATCAAAACCGCCCTTCTCAGGGCCTTCCAATCCATGTATCATACGAGAAAAGTCAAAGAAATAAAGGAATAGAAAATGTATCCGTTCGGCTTTCAAATTTTGGGCTTTCAGGTTTTCGTAAACGTTCGGGCCCGGGGGGGCGGCGAGGACTGCGACTCGGCCGGGCGGGGTCCGCCCCGCCTGAGTTGCAGACCGGAACTGCGACGGCGCTCGCGGAATCTTTTTTATCTTTTTTATCTAGCCGCGGGCTTTGCGGGATTTCAGCCTTTCTCTCTTTTGAGAGATTGCACAACAGGCAAACCTGATGGATTATGGATTATCGTCAGGTTTTGTTATGTAGAAAGGATCGGTAGAGGTATTGAAGCTGCTGCTGCATGTCGATGCGCCGGAAGAGGGCGATCCGCAAAGTTGTCAGGATGTGCAGAATTTTTTTGCTCCGTCTTCGCTGGAGGGGTTTGCGCACGTTTTTGAGGAGGAGTTGCTGTCGTTGTCCCCGGATATCGACCGTTACGACAGTGTGGAGCTTTCCGTTTCGTTTTTGAGCGGCGCGGAGATGAGGGAGGTCAACAGAAATTTCAGGGGCGTGGACGAGGCGACGGACGTCCTGTCCTTTCCCCTCTGGGAGGAGGGGGAGTCCTTCGTGCCGGCGGGAGAGCTGCGGGAGCTTCTGCCCCTGGGGGATATACTGGTATGCCCCGAGGAAACGGTTCGTCTGCACGACGAGCTTTCCCGTCCTGAGGCTCTTTGTCTGATGCTGGCCCACGGTTTTTTGCACCTTCTGGCCTGGGACCACGACACGCCGGAAAGGGAGCGGGCGATGTGGGAGCGTCAGGACCGCATCAGGGAGAAGCTGGCGGGTTTTTTGGAACTGGCGGGTAAGGCCTGATGATGGAATCTCTGAGTGAAACCCTGGTGCCTCTGCTGGCAGGCATTTTTCAGCTGCTCGTTCTGCTCGTTCTTTCCGCCTTTTGCAGCGCGTCCGAGACGGCCATCACGACGACGGGGCGCGGGAAGCTTCTGGCCATGCAGGAGGCCCATCCGTTTCACAAATCGTTTTTTCGGTGGCTGATGGACGACCTTCAGAAGGTGCTGACCCTCTGTCTGATCTCCAATAACGTCGTCAACATCGCGGCCAGTGCTCTGGCGACGACTTTTGCCCTGCGCGTTTTCGGGCAGAAGGCGCTGCTGTATGTCGTGCCTGTGATGACGGTTCTGGTCGTTATCTTCGGCGAAATTTTGCCCAAGAGCGTCGCCATGATCCATACCGAGCGCATTCTTTTGGTCTGTACGCCCATTTTGCGCGTTCTCGGCTTCGTGGCCTGGCCGCTCACGTGGCTGATGCTGATGAGCGTCCACGCGATCGGCTGGCTTTTCAACATCGACCTGAAACGCCAGAGTCCCTTCGTGACGCGGGAGGAAATAGAGCAGGTCGTCAACATCGGCGAGGAGAGCGGGGCGCTGGAGGCCGTGGAGCGCCGCATGATCCACGGCGTCATCGATTTTGAGGACACGCGCGTGTACGAGATCATGGTCCCGAGGGTGGACATGGTGGCGATCGAGGTGACGGACACCATCGACGACGCGATGAAGGTGTTCATCGAGCACGGTCATTCGCGCGTGCCCGTGTACGACGACAGCCCGGACAACATCGTGGGCATTCTTCACGTCAAGGACACGCTCAAACATCTGGTCGCCTCCGAGCTGGACCAGCCCGTGAGCTCGCTGGTGCGCGAACCGATGTTCGTTCCCGAAAGCATACGTACCGTGGAGCTGCTCGAGGCGATGCGGCGCGATCACGTCCACATCGCGATCGCTGTGGACGAGTACGGCGGAATTTCCGGCATCGTCACGATGGAAGACCTGCTGGAGGAGATCGTCGGCGAAATTCAGGACGAGTACGACCAGGAGACCCCCGGCATTCTGGAGGAGGAGGACGGCAAATACCTCGTGCAGGGAAACATGAGCCTCGAGGACCTGAGCGAGGCCCTGAACTGTTCCTTCAAGTCCGAGGATGCCGAGAGCATCGCGGGACTGGTCCTGTCCCTCGCGGGCAAGTTTCCGGAGGACAACGACAGGCTGGAGTACGGCGACTGGATCATCAGGGTCGTGGACCTCGAAGATCATCGTATAAAACTGCTTCGTCTCGAACGCAAGACGAAGAGCACGGGGGAACGCCAATGACCCGTACCGGCGGTTTTCGGTGGCCCTGGCCCGATGTTCCGATGGAGATGCTGCTGCGGCAGGCGAGGACGGCGGCCGCGCGCGCATACGCGCCCTATTCCCGCTTCAGCGTCGGCGCGGCGCTTCTGACGTCGGACGGCGGCATCATTTTGGGCTGCAACGTCGAGAATGCCTCCTATGGCCTGACGATCTGCGCGGAACGCAACGCCGTCTTCGCCATGGTCGCATCGGGGCGTCTCGATCCCGTGGCGATCGCCGTCACGGGAGGCGACGCCAGCGCCCCCTGCCCGCCCTGCGGGGCCTGCAGGCAGGTTCTGGCGGAATTTAACCCGGACATGTACGTGGTTCTCGAATCTCCGGGCAAAACCATCGTGATGCGCGTCAGCGAGCTTTTGCCTCTCAGCTTTTCTCTGACGGGCGAGAAATTTTAAGATGCGCTGCGGCATCGTCGCCCTCGTCGGACGTCCGAACGTGGGCAAGTCGTCCCTCGTCAACGCCCTCCTGAAAAACAGGGTGGCCGTCGTCTCCCCGAAGCCCCAGACAACGCGCAACGCGGTGCGCTGCATCTACAACGACGACAGGGCCCAGATCATCTTCACGGATACCCCGGGCATCCATATCCCCAAAAACAAACTGGGCCGGTTTCTTACCGATTCCGTTTTCGACGCGCTGGAAAACGCCGACGTCGTCTGCTGGCTGGTGGAGGCCGCCGATCGCGCGATCGGGCCGGAGGACCGAGAGGTGCTGGCCGTGCTTGCGGAGGTCGACCGCCCCGTCTTTCTGGTCGTGAACAAATGCGACGAGCGCGAGGGGGCGCGGGCGTTCGCTCTGTACGAAAAGGCCCGCCCCTTCGCCGCGCGCGTCGCCATATCGGCGCTGCGCGGGCGCGTCATGGAGCTTGTCGACCTTCTGCTGCCCTTTTTGTCCGAGGGGGAACCGTGGTACGATCCCGAAATTCTGATGGACAGCACGGAGCGGTTTCTGGCGGGGGAGGTCATTCGCGGACAGGTCCTGTCCCTTCTTCGGGACGAGGTCCCGCACTGCGTTGCCGTGGAAATCGAGGAATACAAAAGCCCGGAGGAGTATCAGGACCGCAAAAAATTGTATATAAGAGCGTCCCTGATCGTGGAAACCCGGGG
>JAISSA010000225.1 GCA_031273365.1 Synergistaceae bacterium | reverse complement strand
CGGCATCAGAAATTTCTTTACCTGTTCCATATTTTTAGCGGAATCTGAGCTCTTCTCCGCTCCGTGGACAAGTTCGGCGATAACTATCGAGGGAAGCTTTATCGTGTTGGGGTTATGGGAGAGAATTTTATCCGACAAAGCCGGATATGTCCCTCGCAGGAAAAAGATACAGATATTTGTGTCGAGATAGTAATTCACAGTGTTTCCCTTTTCGCATCAGACGAAAAAGGGATATCGGGCTGTCTTTGAAAGGTTTCATCCGACACAGAGCCAAAAAGAGTTTCAAAACCTTCCGGCCAATTGTTGGACATGTATCTGTTCAACGCGTTGGCAACAAGGCTCGATATCGATATTCCACTGATTTTTGCATTCTCTCTGACCCTGGCGATCATATCGTCGTCGAGATATACGGATAACTGAGGCATCAGAACACCGCCTTTCGATGAAGCACGCAATATATTATATCATCTCACATACGAAATCCTGTTCAGGTTCAATGCTTCTCAGCGAAGCGACGTCCGTCCCTGCGCTATACTATAATAAACCCGGTTTTGAGAGCAGGAGGGGTCACGGATATGGACAATAAGACGAACGAAGCGATGAATTTGATGAAATCGCTTCCCTTCAGGGACATGGAAGAAGTGAAACTGGATACGGACCGATCGGCCCGAACGGGTTTTTCGGAGGTTATTTACTGCCCGGGAAAGAGCGACGAACAGCTGGTCAGCATCGCCCGCGCCCTGCAGAACACGCGCGAGAACGTCCTGTTTTCGCGCGTCTCGGCCTGTCAGCATAGCGTCATCGCCTCCGTTCTGCCGGACGCGGTGCTTTACGCCAAAGCGCGCCTGACGGGCCTCCGGCGGCAGGAAAGCCCCCACTACAGGGGCGTGACGGTGATCACGGCGGGCAGCAGCGACGTGCCCGTCGCCGAGGAGGCCTCGATCACGGCCGAGTACATGGGCTGCGACGTCCTGCGCCTTTACGACGTGGGGGTCGCGGGACTGCATCGCCTGCTCTCCCGGATCGACGAGCTTCAGGCGTCGAAGGCCATCGTCGCCGTCGCGGGGATGGAGGGCGCTCTCCCCACCGTGGTCGGCGGGCTGGTGAGCTGCCCCGTCGTCGCCGTCCCCACCAGCGTCGGATACGGAGTGAACCTGGGCGGCATCGCGCCGCTTCTGACCATGCTGAACTCCTGCGCCATGGGGGTTTCGGTCGTCAACATCGACAACGGCCTGGGCGCCGGTTATTTTGCCGCGAGCATCGTGCGGCAGATTTACGCCGCGCGGCCAGCGACGTGCGAAACGTCGTCCGTTCCTGCGGACGCCGACGGGGCGAGCGGGACATGATCACGCGTTCTCTGCTGGAGTGCATCTTTTCCGCCGCCAACATCGAGCGCTGGAACGACCATCCACACCCTGCCGCCTTCACCGAGCTCGGCAAACAGGCCCACAAGATGGTCATCGCGTGGGTGCTCGGCAAATGCGAGGAGGACGCCGGACGACCGATCGACTGGATCGCGCTGATCGAGGGAGGCGTCTTCGAGTTTCTGCATCGCGTCGTCGTGACGGACATTCGCCCCCCGGTCTTCCATAAGCTCATGGAATCCCGCGACACGAGGGAACAGCTCAACGCGTGGGTCTGCGAAAAACTGGAGACGGACCTTCGGTTCCTGTCCGTTCCTCTCGCGGAGCGCTTTTGCAGGTACCATAACCGCGACGGGGACGCGCCGGAGCGGCAGATTCTGCGGTCGGCGCATTATCTCGCCACAAAATGGGAGTTCGACTTTATCCTCCCCTGGAGCGCGGGAATGTACGGTCTGGAGCAGACGAGGCAGGAAATCGAAAGCCAGAAGGAGCGCATCGGCGTCGCCGCAGCCAGGGAGATCCTGCTGCACCCCGGCTCGCCGCTCTGGGGCTTCATCTCGCTGGTCGGGCAGCTGACCTTTCAGAAACGCTGGGCGCAGACCCCGCGCATCCCGCAGACCTCCGTGCTCGGGCACCTGCTCTTCGTCGCCATGGTCGCCTGGATGGGTTCCCTCGAGATCGGCGCCTGCCCGCGCCGTGTCCGCAACAACTTTTTCGGCGGGCTCTTCCACGACCTTCCGGAGGTCCTGACGCGGGACATCATCTCCCCCGTCAAGACCTCCATCGAGGGCCTCGACGAGCTGATACGCCGCTACGAACGGGAGGCGATGGAGGAGCGCATCTTTCCTTTGGTCCCCGGGCCCTGGCGCGACGAGCTGCGTTACTACACCGAAGAGGAGTTTACGAACAAAACGCGAAACGCAAACTTCGTCGACGTCCTGCAGCGTCACAGGGGGGACATTCCCGAAGAGTTCAACCGGGACGAATACGACCCTCTGGACGGGCGTCTCATCGAGGCCTGCGACAAGCTGGCCGCTTACATCGAGGCCTCCGCCTCCATTCGCGACGGCGTTCATCCCCAGGCCCTGGAAGACGGCAAACGCCACATCGGCGAACGGTTCTCCGAGACCGTCATCTGCAACTGGCCCGTCGGCCGCCTCTTCGATTTCTTCCGATAAAGGAAGAAAAAGGGAAATATCGGGGGTCTCAGGGGGGCCAGCGAAGCCCAGGGCTGAGCGGCCTCCGCCCCCCTGAGTTTGAATGTTTACGAAAATAACGGGGTCAGGGGACGAGTCCCCTGCGGGGTGCGGGGCGGGCCCCGCGTTTTGGGCTTTTAATTTCCCAATCTTCACAAATCGTTACGTACTTCATGGTTGATTAATCCTGACCTTAAAGATACAATCACGGCAAAGCGAAGGATCAGGTAATTTTAGACAGGTAAATTTTAGATTTTTTTGGAGTTTTGTCTGGAGGTTTATATGTCCGCTCTTAATCTTACAGAAGTGATCGAGCAATACATCAACGATCTTTTCAATTCCGAAAACGAGGAAGCCGGCGTCTCTCTGAGGCGCAAGGAGCTGGCCGAATCCTTCGGGTGCGTTCCCAGCCAGATCAACTACGTTCTGCGCAGCCGTTTCACGCCCGAGCGGGGATACCTCGTGGAGAGTCAGAGGGGCGGACACGGTTACATCCGCATCGTGCGCCTCGCCTGCGAGGACCCGGAAGCGCGCCTGCAGCACATTGAGGCAATCGTGGACGAATCCATTTCCGAACAGGACCGCAGGAAGCTTTTGGCGACATTACAGGAGAGAGGCTTGATAAATGCGAGAGAACGACTGATAATTGAAGTTGCGTTGAGACGCATGGACGAACTGGGCCGCTCGGAGTTCGATCTGCCGCAGTATAAGCGCAACGTTATTCAGGCCGATATGCTGAAGCGCATCCTCCGCAGCCTGGTGCTGGCGTAGCCGGGGATTGAAATTAGAAAATTTTAAATTCAGGATTTTAAAAATCGGGATTTTAAAAAATCGGAAAGAGGAAGTTTGTCATGTGGCAATTTTTTACCGAACGCGGGAAAAAAGTGATTCAACTGGCTCACCGCGAGGCCCTCAAAATGGGCCACAACGTCATCGAGCCGGAGCATATTCTGCTGGGCCTCATCTACGAGGGCGGAGGCGTGGCGTGGCAGGCGATGGTCGCCATGGGACTCAATCTGGACGAAGTTCGCGCGCAGATCGAGGACGCCATGGGCCGTTCCCAGCCCACGCTGAAGGCCATCGACCTGCCGCTCAGCCCGCGCGTGAAAAAGGCGCTGGAGCTGGCCATGCGCGAGGCCCGCAACATGGGCATCAACTACGTGGGCACCGAACACATCTTTTTGGGCATCCTGGCGGACACGAGCAGCATGGTCACGCAGTATTTTCTGGCCATGGGCATTGACGCGGCCACCGTGCAAAAGCAGATTCTGGCCATCATGTCGGAGGGCGCTTCCCCCGCGCCTTCCGGCAGCGGCAACGTGGAGACGCTGTCGGACCGGATGAAAAAGAAGGGACGAACCCGGACTCCCACGCTGGATCAGCTTGGAATCGACCTGACCCAGAAGGGGCGCGACGGCGAGCTGGATCCCGTCATCGGCCGCTCCAAAGAGATCCGGCGCGTCATGCAGGTCCTCTGCCGCCGGACGAAGTGCAACCCCGTCCTGATCGGCGACCCCGGGGTCGGCAAGACGGCCGTCGTCGAGGGGCTGGCGCAGCAAATCGCGGACGGGAACGTTCCCGAACCGCTGCGCGACAAGCGCGTCGTGCAGCTCAACACCGGCAACCTCGTGGCGGGGACCAAGTACCGCGGCGAGTTCGAGGAGCGCCTGCGCCGCATCGTCAAGGAGCTGAGCGACTCCAAAGACGTCATCCTCTTCGTCGACGAGGTCCACACGATCGTGGGCGCCGGCAGCGCGGAGGGCGCCGTGGACGCCGCCAACATCCTGAAACCCAGCCTTTCCAGAGGGATTTTTCAGCTCATCGGGGCAACCACGCAGGAGGAATACCGCAGGTACGTCGAGCGCGACGCGGCGCTGGAACGGCGTTTTCAGCCGGTGAAGGTGGAAGAGCCGAGCATCGCCGACTCCATCCTCATTCTGGAGGGCCTGAGAGATCGATACGAGGCGCACCACCAGGCCGAGATCGAGGCCTCCGCTCTGGAGGCCGCGGCGCAGCTTTCCGCGCGCTACGTCAAGGACCGTTTTCTGCCCGACAAGGGCATTGACCTGATCGATGAGGCGGGCGCGCGGGCGCGGCTCCGTATGCTGGACCCGCCCGACTCCATTCGGGAGCTGGAACGCCGCCTCGAGAGCACGCGGAAAGAAAAGGAAACGGCGGTCACCGCGCAGAACTTCGAGCGGGCGGCAAAACTGAGAGACGAGGAACACGCCCTCGCCGACGAGCTGGAGCAGGCGCGCACCGTCTGGAGGGACAACCGCAGCACCCGGCGCGTCGTCGTCACGGCGGAAGACATCGCCTCGGTGGTCTCCGAGCTGACGGGCGTTCCCGTCGTTCAGCTGACGGAGGAGGAATCCGAGCGGCTCCTGAAGATGGAGCAGGAAATCTCCGCGCGGCTCGTGGGGCAGAACGAGGCGATCAGCGCCGTCTCGCGGGCCATACGCAGAGCGCGCAGCGGCCTTCGCGACCCGAAGCGTCCGATAGGCAGCTTTTTGTTCATGGGGCCCACCGGCGTCGGCAAGACGGAACTGGCCCGCTGCCTCGCGCGCTTCCTGTTCGGCAGCGAGGACGCCATGATCCGCCTCGACATGAGCGAATTCATGGAAAAACACGAGGTTTCGAAGCTCCTGGGCGCGCCTCCCGGCTACGTCGGGCACGAGGGCGGAGGGAAACTGACGGAGCTGGTCCGCAGAAGACCCTACTCCGTCATCCTCTTCGACGAGATAGAGAAGGCGCACCCCGAGGTGTACAACGTGCTGCTGCAAATTCTGGAGGACGGTCACCTCACGGACGGGCAGGGACGCACGGTGGACTTCCGCAACGCCGTGGTCATCATGACCAGCAACGTCGGGGCGAAGGAGGCCGTTCAGGGACATCCGCTCGGGTTCGGCGACGCCGAATCCTCAAACGCCATGGACTGGGATCGCCTGAAGAAAATCATCACGGACGAGGCGCAGCGTACCTTCAGACCGGAGTTTCTGAACCGCATCGACGAAATGGTGGTGTTCCATCCCCTGTCGCGCGAGGACCTTCTGCATATCGTCGAGATCATGCTCGCGGACGTGCGAAACCGCCTCGAGGAAAAAGGCATCGGTATCGGCGTCGAAAGCGAGGCCCGGACCATGATCCTGGAGAAGGGCTTCCAGCCGAAGTTCGGAGCGCGTCCACTGAGGCGCGCAATTCAATCCATGATCGAGGACCGGCTGGCCGATTCCGTGCTTTCCGGTAAAATCGGCAAAGGAGCGACCGTCATCGTCAGGGTCGCGGACAATGAGATCGTCTTCGACACCGGAGAACTCGCCGTTCCCGCGGACTGACGGCACAAAGGGCCCCAGGGGTCGGCTCGCTTCCCTGGGGCCTTTTCAAAGCCAAATTTAAAAGCCAAACAAAACGCGGGGCTCTGCCCCTGCACCCCGCAGGGGATTTTTCTCAGTCCCCTGACCCCGTTAATTTTTATTTTCTCAAAATTCCTTAAATCTCCAAATCTGCGATTACGGGGGCGTGGTCCGACGGTTTTTCCCAGCTTCGCGGCTCTTTGTCGACGAAGCAGTCTACGACGCGCTTTTCCAGGGCGGGGGTCGCAAGGATATGGTCGATCCTCCAGCCGATGTTTCGATCGAGCGCGTTCTTCACACGATAGTCGAAAAAGGTGAACGTCCCCTCCTCCGGATGAAAGCGCCGCAGCATGTCCGCGAGTCCCCGGCTCACCTGCTCGAATTTTTCCCGTATTTCGCTGTGGCAGCAAACGTGATCACGTTTCCCTTCGGGATGCGTGACGTCGATGTCCGTGGGCGCAACGTTCATGTCTCCCACCCACGCAAAATGGTCCCCATCCTTTGCCTCGCGAGACATAAAGGCGCGCACGCGGTCCAGAAAGCGTTTCTTCAGGGCGTAGTCCGGATGCGCGATCTCCTTCCCCTGAGGAACGTAGGTATTGAGTATCGAGACGCCCGCAGCCCGCACAAAGGCGACGCGAGTCGAAAAATCCGGGTCCTCCCCGTCTCCGAAGCCGAAGCGGACCTCATCCACGGGAACCCGCGCGACGATGGCGACTCCGTTATAGGATTTTTCGCCGCAGCAAAGGGGCGTATAACCCATCGCCTCGAACGCGGCGGCCGGAAATTCGGCGTCGACGACCTTCGTCTCCTGCAGACAGAGCAGGTCAACGCCCGACGCCGGCAGCCACCGCTCCAGCACGGGCATTCGGCTGCGCACCGAGTTGACGTTGAAGGTCGCGATCCGCAGTTTCTTCACAATCTCCTCCCCCGTCCTATTGCCGTTCCCGCTCGCGCAGAACGCGGCGAAGAATCTTGCCCGTCCCCGAAAGCGGGAAATCGTCGACGAACTCGACCTTGCGCGGGACCTTGAAGTGCGCGAGCTGCTCCTTGCAGTATTTCACGATCTCCAGCTCCGTGACCTGCGCTCCTTCCTTCTTCTGAATGAAGGCCTTCGCCACCTCTCCGTTGACCGGGTGCGGCATACCGACGACGATGGCCGTCTGAACCGCGGGATGCGCGTGCAGGACCAGCTCCACCTCCTGCGGGTAAACGTTGAATCCGCCGACGATGATGATGTCCGTCACGCGGTCCAGAATTTTAATGTAACCGTCCTCGATGCGCACGTAGTCTCCCGTGTTGAACCAGCCGTCGTCGAAGCGCTCGGCCGTCGTTTCAGGCGCGCGGAAGTACCCCTCCGCCACCGACGGGCCCCGGACCCACAAAACGCCCTCGTTCTTATCGGTTTTTTCACCCTTCTCCGTGCGCAGGCGCCATTCGTAGCCGCGCAGGAACGGGCCGACCGTGCCCGGACGGTGTTCTTCGTAGCTGCGATTCACCGCCACGACGGGCGACGTCTCGGTGAGGCCGTAGCCCTCCATGATGTCCTTTCCGGTAAGGCGCGCGGCCAGCTCGTGCATGTTCGTCCCCAGACGGTCGCCGCCGGTAATCATGAGCTTCACGTTTGCGAAAAGGTCCGCGGGGACGCTGCCGCGATCCATGGCGCCCAGCAGGTAGGCGAAGATGGTGGGAACGACGAACAGGACGTTGGCCCGGCTCTCGACGATCGCCCTGACCGTCTGATGAGGCGGCAGGAACCCCGGAACGATGGCCTGCGACGCGTCCATCGTCAGGGGCAGAATCGTGGTGACGGTGTAGCCGAAGGAGTGGAAGTTGGGAAGAACGTTCAGAATCACGTCGCCCGGCGCGAGGGCCCTGAGCGCCTCGTGGACGGCGAGACAGTTGTCGTGGATGTTGCCGTGACTCAGAGGCACGGCCTTGGGCAGCCCCGTCGTTCCGGAGGTCGCAAAGATCACCGCGGTGTCGGGGGTTTTAAAGGAAGAGCTCCTGCCCTTCATCTCGGGCAGAGGCCCGACCGGACCGCAGGTGACGCAGTGAAAGCCCTTTTCCTGAAGGACGGCCCCCGTCTCCTCCCGTATCGCGTCGGAGGTGACGACGACGAAGGGCTCGATCAGTTCGAGCGTGCCGATCAGGGACGGCATTCCCGACTTGACGTTCAGAAGGGATATCGTCCCGCCCAGCCTCCAGACCGCCAGCGACAGCGCCGAAATCATGGGGCAGTTCGTCATCAGAACGGCCAGACGCTGTCCTTCCCCAAAGCCGGACGCGCGAAGCGTCGTCTCGCAGGCATCCGCCAGCTTCGAAAAATTCGCTTTGGAACCCCACCCGCCGTCCCACCAGAAACAGTTGGCGTCCACGTTCTCCGCCAGCCTTGCGTCAATAACCTTTTCCAGCCTCACAGACATCATATCAGGCTCCTTTTCGGAATAATATAAAAAAACAATGTCCACAACTTAAGGAAGAAAATTAACGGGGTCAGGGGACTGAGAAAAATCCCCTGCGGGGTGTGGGGCGGAGCCCCACGGTTTTGCTTAAGTTGTCGACATTGGTCATGAAACTGTTTTACGGTCTTTCAGGGCCGCTCCCCGTCTTTTCCCGTTCGCGCAGGACGCGGCGAAGCACCTTGCCCATTCCCGAGAGCGGCAGGCTGTCCACGAACTCCACCCTGCGGGGAACTTTATAGTGCGCCAGTTGTTCC
>JAISSA010000211.1 GCA_031273365.1 Synergistaceae bacterium | reverse complement strand
AACCCTCCCGTCGGCGGTGTCGATCACCTGAATCTGCACGATGCCCGCGTCCTCGTGGACCTCGAACTTCAAATCGATGTCCAGCATGGACACCAGCTCCGACGTTCGCGTCAATACCTCGCGCTGCGTCTCCGGATTCTGTCCGGCTTCCTGTGCCTTATCGGTGTTTTTGAGGCTTTGGACAGGGTTAATAACCCCTTCTTCCACCGGTTTCAGCAGGCTCAGCGGCAACGCGGACGCGACATCGTGTCGTGAGGCGGATGGCAGCCCCCCCAACGGGAGTTTAATCTCCATCTCCATCACCTCCTGAAGTGAAATCCCCTACCCCCAAGTTAAGCCGGGGGGTCCAAGGGGGCATAGCCCCCCTGGTAACGGGTCCTAGGGCCTACGGCCCTAGCGGAGGAGGCTCAGGACGTTCTGGGGCAGGGAGTTGGCCTGCGCCAACATGCTGGTTCCGGCCTGGAGCATGATCTGGAGCTTGGTGAAGTTCATCATTTCCTTGGCCATGTCCGTGTCGCGGATACGGCTCTCGGCCGCGGTCAGGTTCTCGCCCGCCACGGTCAGGTTGGTGATGGTGTGTTCGAGGCGGTTCTGGTACGCGCCCAGCTTCGCGCGCTGCATGGAGATTTTGTCGATCGCGCTATCGATGATGGTGATGGAGCGCGCCGCCGCTTCGCGGTCGGTGACAAGAACCTTCTCCAGCCCCAGCGCTTCCGCGCGCATGTCGCCGATGTTGACGCCCATGTCCTCACCTTCGTTCGCGCCGATCTGGTAGACTGTCGTGTTGTCAGCGAGGTGCAGGAACGTGTCGGCTTCAACCGTCTCGTTGTACTCGAAAAAGCCGGTTTCGGCGTTGTAACTCGCGGTGACTCCCGTCATGGCGTCGAATATGACGTCGACGTTTTCATGCACCAGACCGATGAGTTTGTTGCCCGTGATGCGGGCCTCAGCTGTAACTTTGCCCGTGTGGGCGTCGGTGATGGTAACGTCATAGTTGCTCTCACGCGCTTCTTTGCCCGGAAGAATGTTCATGGAAAGAGCCTTTATCAGGTCTTCATCGCCCGCGAAGGAGATTTTGCCGTCGTTGCCCGAGATGACGGAGCGGATGATAACCGTGCCCGCGACTGAGTTCGCGATGTCCCCTCCGTTGCTGACTCTGGCGGAGTTGGCCGCGGCGGTGCTCTCGTCCGTGAAGTTGACGAAGTTGCCGCTGTCGACGCCAACGTACTTGCCCTGGCCGAAGTCATCGGCGATAGCGCCGTTCAGCTTCGTAACGAGTTCCCCAACCGTGTCGTCCCCGTAGAGGACGATCTTGGTCTGTTTGCCGTCGCCCTGGGTGACGGTCAGGGTCTGGGCATCCGCCAGCAGGAAGCGGCCCTCGGAGTTCCAGAATTTTTCGATGTCGCGCAGCTTCGTGTCCAGCGTGGCAATGTCGCCGATCTGGACGACGGAGAACCCTTCGGGGATAATCACGCTCGCGCCCACGGCCGTGGCGTCGCCGAACTTGTCGAACACGGTCCGCGTCAGAGGCAGAGCATTTGCTCTCTGGATTGCCTGCGAGTTGAAGTTATAGGAAAGCTCGCTTCCGTCGCTGCCCGTCACCGTGACGCTCATGTCGGCAGTGGAACTCGCCTCGGAGTAGAAAGCGGAGAATTTGTCGCCTACTGTAAGGGTCACACCGTTAGCAGGCGTAGCGTTAACCCAATTGGAGCCAGCGGCAGTCAGGCTCTTAAAAACCACCCTGTTACCGTTGTCCAGCGTGACTGTCGCGCCTGCCGCAGCGGTTAGTTGGGCAGTCTTTTCGGTGAGAGTCTTCTTTTCCCCGTTTTCATCCCAGTAGCTTCCCGTTATCTTCAAATCCAGGGAAACGCTGGGGTTACGGGCCGTTACCTCGAAGTTCAGGTCTACATTGCCGCCGTTGAGATCGGATGCAGGGATGTCGAACAATGTCGCCAGAAGGGCCTTGTCATAGATATAAGAATCCCCCGCCGAGTACGTGTCCACGATGGAGAAGGCCGTATTCTTCGTGTTTCCGCTGCCCGTCGCCTTGTACGTCACGGGGCCAACGGAGATGTCGAGCGTCCCGTCGAGCGCCGAGAGAATATCGTTGGCATTGGGGAAGTTGAATGTCTCCTTATAAAGAGTGGCGTTCAGTGTGGGGCTGGTGTGGCTGTAGTCGTGATAGTCCGTCAGGGTCAGCGTTCTACCTCCAACGGCAGCCCGCGAAAGATTGTACCTCGACTCGCCTACCTCGACGGAGAAGAGGTCAGTAGCCGCTGAAGTTTGTACGATATCCTCCCACGCGATTGAGCCGTTTGCAAAAGTGGAGGCAGCGGTACCCGTGGTAAAGGTTGCATTGGCGGTTCCGCCGCTGGTGCCGTCGGCGTTGGTCAGGATCAGGTTTATCGTCTGTGCGCCCGCCGCCGCGGTGATGGTGTGATTTGTCCCCAGCGAGAAAGTTCCCTCCGTTCCGTCTTCCTTCACATACCAGCCCGTGACAGTGTTGATAACGCCCGCAGCGTCGATATCGCTGAATCTGAGGCTGAAAACAGCACCGTCTAAAGCGCTTGTAAACCCAGAAGTGGCAGTGGTAATCGTACCTGCGGCACCCGCAACCGTCGGGTTGAGCGCCGCGCCAGTCATGTCGGCCCGCGCATTGGAAATTCCCTTGTATGGTTCAAGCAGCTGTTTCACTTCATTCGCGCCGGGAACGGTCACCTTATACGACTGTGCGGCTGCTACGTCAGCAACAGCCGCGGCGGTAGCCATAACATTGGCGTAGTCCTTCAGGACGAGTTCCGTCACGTTGTTCGCGCCCAAGGCGGCGGAAGAAAGGTTATATACCGTATTTGAGGTTCCCACCCTGACAGAGAAGTCGGCGTTTTTCGGATTGACCGCCTGAAAGCGAATCGCAGTGGGAGCCGCTGTGCTGGTTGTGGAAAATGTGAGGGTACCGCCCTCTGTTCTTCCGTCGCTGTAGACCAAGGCTAAAGTTGCGACTTTGTTTGTTCCATCTGCGAGCAAGGCCGCACCGGTAATCGCGACCGTCCCGTGACTTCCGTCTTCTCTCGTGAAATACCCCACCCCGCCGGTTGCAGCGTTAATATTCAGGTCGAACGTGAAACCCTCCAGCAGATTGTCGCTGAATGTCGCACCCGTAAGGGCCGGCGCGGTACCACCGGTAAATAGGGGTGTGAGGCTCTCTGCCTGCGCGACGCCGATCTCGATGTCGGGGAATTCCCGGTCGCGGGAGGTGGAGTTGACCTGAGTGGAACCCGCGTGCTTGACCTTCAGGACGTCGGTCTTCTGAACCTCGGCTTGGCCGGGAGTCGCTTTCACGGTGATTTTATAGTTGCCCTCGGCGGCGTTCTTCTGCCCGAACTGGTCGATGGTGCGAAGACCGCCGTTGATGATCGCTTTGGTCGTCAGGTTGTCGCTGGACCACAACACGGCCGCGGAGCCGTCCAACAGCTTCTTCTTGTTGAACTGTGTGGTGTTGCCGATGCGCGTGACTTCCTCTCGAAGCTGATCGATTTCCAACTGGATGTAGCCACGGTCCTGCTGGGTCAGCGTGTCGTTGGCCGCCTGCACGGAAAGCTCGCGCATTCTCTGAAGGATGCTGTGGGTCTCGGAGAGCGCGCCCTCGGCCGTCTGAATCATGGAGATGCCGTCCTGCGAGTTGCTGACGGCCCGGTCCAGTCCGCGAATCTGTGCGCGCATCTTTTCGGAGATGGCAAGCCCGGCCGCGTCGTCGGCGGCGCTGTTGATGCGCAAGCCCGAAGAAAGCTTCTGTATGGATTTCTGCAAAGAATTGGTGGTCGCGGTGAGCGCGTTGTACGTCTGAAGTGCAGGAATGTTGTTGTTGACAACAAGTGCCATGGTATTTTACCTCCCTGTAACTGGGGCATCGGCATCCATACCGTCCCCATTTTACGTCCGGCGGACCATCCATGTCCGTCGGAACCGATCCATTGTGCCCTGTGCGCTATTGCTCCATCGCGCGGCATGTAACAAAATCTTCCGTACCCCGTTCGTTACCTTATGTCCCCGATCACCCCCAAATTTTCATTCTTTTGACGCTCCGGAACGAGCAAAACCCCCTCGTCCCGGGTAAAACCTGAAAAATGTTCCGTGCCATCGCGATGTGCAAATCTTTATTGAGAGAATTCAGCTTCTCCGAAATCACGAAGTTTTCAGTATATTTTTAACACAAATATTTTCACCTGTCAACGGGGCGATATAAAATTTTGTGATATAAAATTTTGTGATATGGAATTTTGTCCGGAATCAGGGGGGCAGAGCGCTGTCCCCCTGATCTGAAGAACCACTTATCCTGCTTTTACTTAATCCATCCGACCTCTTTGAAGAAGCGCAGCGCGCCGGGATGATAGGGGAGCATCATTTTCTCGGGGGGATCCACCAGATCGGGGCCGTACTGGCGCACGGCGGCCGCGACGGCGCGGACCTGCTCCATGTTCTCCGGCAGGTAGATGGCGCGGGTCATTTCGTAGGCCAGCTCCTCCGGAAGATCCTCGCGGCAGACGACGAGATCCGGGGGATCGCCGGCCGTCAGAACCTCGTAGTCCTGGTTGGGATAGGCTCCGGTGGGAACCGTTCTTCTCTGAATGAAGGGATTTCCTTTTTTCAGGTTCTCGAACCCCTCGTCGGACATGGGCAACAGCACGACCTTGTTGGTGAGCATCAGCTCGCTGATGGCCGAAGAGCCGAGGCTCAGGCCCAAAATCGCGCCCTGAATGATCCCGTCCTGCATCATTTCCACGGCCTGCCCCGCCTCGACGTACTCCGGGGTGATATCCTGATACGTCAGATTATAGGCCGCCAGAATCTCGCGGGAGTCGGCCTCTCCGCCGCTGCCGACCGGGCCGACCGCCACGCGCTTGCCCTTGAAGTCGGAGACGGACTCTATGCCCGCGCCCTTCAACGCGAGTATCTGCTTGACGTCGATCGTAACGCCTCCGCTGAGCGCACGAATCCAGGGCATCTTCTCCCTGTACTTCTCAATGCCGTTGATGGCGCGATACGCCTCGACCGGGCGGCAGGTCGCCACCTCGATGTCCTTCGTGCGCAGCATGTCGATGTTCTGCACCGCACCCGCCGTCGCGATGGCGACCGCCTTCATGTCTTTGATGCCGGCGTTCCAGATTCTGGCCATCGCGATGCCCACGGGGTAATTCATTCCACCGACGCCGGCCGTGCCCATCGTGATGTAAATTTCCCCCCCGAACGCGCCGCCCGCGAAACAGACCGAAAGCATCACGAGCACCCCTATTGCCGCTTTTCTGCACATACCCATCCAAAAAACCTCCTTCATGATTTGAAATAAAAAACCTGAAGAGTTAATAAAAAGCACCCCTTATAATGTTATTGGCTTTTCATGGCGGATCGCCTGAGGTGAAACACGAACCCAAGCCCCGCGGCGCTCAGGGCGAAGCCGACGCAATCCGTCGTCAGGCCCGGCTCGATCAGGGTCAGAGCCGCGATAAAAAATACCATTCTCAGGAGAACGGGAAGCTGAAGATAGAGGTATCCCTCGATGGCTACCGCCAGAAGGGCCGTCCCTATAAAGGCGGACACGAAGGCCCAGGCGATGATCAGGTTGCTGTCCGCCTCAAGCAGCATCGCGGGAGAGTAAATGAAGAAAAACGGGACGATGAACCCCGCCAGAGCCAGCCTGAACGCCGCCCAGCCCACCTCGTTGGTGCTGGAGCCCGAGAGGCCCGCCGCGACGTAGGACGCCAGCGCAACCGGCGGCGTGACCGTCGACAGACAGGAATAGTAAAAAACGAACATATGCGCCTGCAAAGCGGGGACCTTCATCTCGCGCAGAATGGGAATCGCGATGCTTGCGGCGATGATGTAGCACGCGCTTGTGGGAAGCCCCATGCCCAGAATGATCGAGACCACCATGCAGAGGATCAGGGTCAGGAAGAGGTACCCGTGCGACAGCGCCACGATGTTGTCCGCGAGGATGATGCCAATGCCCGTCATGGACAGCACCGCAACGATGAACCCCGCGCTGGCCATGGCGACGCTCAGGCTGATGCAGGAACGCGCGGCGGAGACCGCCATGGGAAGCAGCTTCGAGGGCCCGAGGCGGGTGTCTTTGCGGATGAGGGACAACGCCCAGGTCGCCAGGAGGGAGTAAAAGGCGGCGTAAAGAGGCGTGAATTGCTCCATAAGAAGCCATATCAGAACGACGATGGGGATGAACATGTGTCCGTAGTTCAGAAGCGTTTTTCCGACTTTGGGGATTTGATCCTCCGGCAATCCCCTCAGCCCGGTCCGGCGCGCCCGGATATCCACCTGAAAGTAGACCGCCGCGAAGTAGAGAACGGCCGGAATGACGGCCGCCGCCGCGATTTTGATGTAAGGGATCCCCAGAAATTCGGCCATGATGAAAGCGCCCGTGCCCATGATGGGGGGCATGATCTGCCCTCCCGTGGAGGCGGCCGCCTCGACCGCGCCGGCAAAATAGGCCTTGTACCCGACCTTCTTCATCAGCGGGATGGTAAACGCCCCGGAGGTCGCGACGTTCGTGGCGGCGCTGCCGCTGATCATGCCGACAAGGGCGCTGCCGATGACCGCGACCTTCGCCGGTCCGCCGACG
The DNA here is from genome assembly GCA_031273365.1 of Synergistaceae bacterium. Taxonomy (GTDB): domain Bacteria; phylum Synergistota; class Synergistia; order Synergistales; family Aminobacteriaceae; genus JAISSA01. The sequence goes on along the minus strand of JAISSA010000211.1, from coordinate 8,476 downwards.
TGCCGCCCGCCCCAGGCCATGGCCACGTCGTTGAAGAGCGTCCCCAGCCCGCTCTTTTCAAGCATGGACGAGAAGACGATAAAGAGGACGAGGTAGGTCGAGGCGATCCCGATCGGCAGTCCGTAGATGCCCTCGGTGGTCAGATACATCTGATAGATGATGCGCTGGATGGAATAGCCCCGATGGGAGAGGGCGCCGGGGACGTAGCGTCCCAGCCAGGCGTACAGCAAAAACACGACGGCCAGAACGAGAAGGCCCCTGCCGGCGACGCGCCGACAGGCCTCCAGCACAAGGAAGATCGCCACGGCTCCAAACAGATAATCCCGCGTCAGAGCCACCCCGCCCCGCAGCGCAAAAGCGTCCACGTTGAAGACGGTGTAGACGGAAACGGCAGCGGAGGCGGCGAGCAAAACAAAGTCCAGGCAACTGGGGCGTTTTTGCGGGGATTGCTTCGTGGCGGGATAATAAAGCCACGTAAGACATAAAATAGCGCCCAGGTGGATGGCGCGGTGCTTGAACATCGGGGGCATTCCGTAACGGGACGTAATGATGTGGTATAAAACGAAAACACAGGACAAAACAAGAATCGCGTACTTCCAGACAACGTCCAGGTCGCTGCGGTAGCGGCTTTCCTGAGAAGCCTCGCGCAAAACCTGTTCTCCCTGTTTTTCCAGCGTCGTGTCACCTGTTGCGCCGTCTTTATTCATGCCAATCCGATCCTTTCTACATAACAAAACCTGAAGATAATTCATCAGGTTTGCCTGTTGTGCAATCTCTCAAAAGAGAGAAAGGCTGGATCTCGCAAAGCCCACGGATAAATATCCGGTAGTGGCCCTAACGTGTTGACGAATTTTCATAAAGGCACTAATATCAACGCCTGAAAACTGTCTATCAACACGTTGAGCCCACTGCCAAATATCCCGCCAGCGCCGTTGTAGTCCCGGTCTACAACTATTTCTTTATCCTGTACTTCTTCGATCTGCGTTTATTTAAGCGAGTCGAGCCTGCCCACTTCAAAACAATATAAAGTCCTGAGATAGATGGAGCGACGAGTTTTCTCGTTAGCGGAGAATGAGGGAAGCCAGTTTATCCGGGTCGATGTTGCCTCCTGAGAGGTAAAAGCAGACGCGCTCTCCCGGCCTGACTTTGAACGTTCCCTCCATGGCGGCGGCAAGGCCGATGGCGGCGGAGGGCTCGACCAGCACTTTGCCCTTGAAGACGATCTCCGTCAGCGCCCTCTGAATGAAGGGGTCCGAGGCCGTGACGACCTCGTCGACGTATTTCTCGATCAACGGGTAGTTGTGCTCCCCCGTCCGGGTGATCATCAGGCCGTCCGCCAGCGTTGGGCCCATTTTGACCTCCACGGGACCGCCGGCCTTTCGGCTTTCGGAATAGCGCGCGATGTGCACGGGCTCGACGCCGACCACCCGCACCCCGGGCTTCGACTCCTTCAGCGCCACCGCAACGCCCGCCAGAAGGCCCCCTCCCCCCAGAGGCACGACGACGGTGTCCACGTCGGGAAGGTCCTGGACGATCTCCAGTCCGCTCGTGCCCTGCCCGGCGATCAGCTCCGGGTCGTCGTAGGAGTGAACGAGGGTGTAGCCGTTTTGGGCCTTCAGTTCGTAAAGCTTCTGATAACGCTGGACGGAGTCGAACCCGTACAGCACGACCTCCGCCCCCAGACTCTTCGTCCCGTCGATCTTGGTCTGGGGCGCGTTCTCCGGCAGAACCAGAATCGCCTTCACCCCCAGCATCTTCGAGGCCCAGGCGACGCCCTGGGCGTGGTTCCCGGAGGACGAGGCGATAATGCCCTTCGAGCGTTCTTCTTCGCTCAGGGTCAGGATTTTGTTCGTCGCGCCCCTGATTTTGAACGATCCCGTAATCTGCAGGTTCTCCGGCTTGAAGTACACCTCGGCATTCACCAGAGAGTCCAGTTTGTCCGCCCTCAGGATCGGCGTATGACGAACCCTGCCGGCGATGCGCCTCTGAGCTTCCTTCACGTTGTCGATAGTAACGACGACCGCGTCCGTTGCCACGGTATCCATCCTCCTCTTAAATGTTCAGTTAATTCTCTCTTGTCATTGTCATGTATTATACATTAAGTTTATGATATAACGTCAAGTCAATTTTGTGAAATAAAAACGCCCTGAAGAATTTTTTATGGACTTCGGGGCGCTTCACGTTTCGCCGTATGCGGCTCAGCAGGAAATGAACAGAATCAGAAAGGGGCAGAGTCAGGGGGACGGGCTCGGCAGGCACTCAGGGAAATATCGGGGGTTTCGGGGGGGCCACCCAGGGCTGAACGGGCGCGGGAACACGCGCCCTCCGAGCCTGAATGCCGGCTCCGGTCATGTCATTTTCGACAGGGCGCGCAGGGTGCGCTCTTCCGCGTGGGCGAGGTGCGTCCCGAGGGTGGTCACGACGGCCTCGACGTCACGGGCCAGGAGCGCGTTCAGGATGGCAAGGTGCTCCCTCGAGATCTCGAGCACGATATCGTCGACCAGGGGCGTGCTTTCCGCGAAGTAACGCACCCGCCGGGACTGGTCCAGCAGGTTTTTGAGCGCGTCCTTGACGAGGTCGTTCTCCGCGTTGTCGCACAGAAGCGCGTGAAGCTCCTGGTCGATTTCCTGATAGAGCTCGAAGTTCGAGAAATCCTCCAGATGGCGCTCCATTTTCTTTTTCAGCGCGCGCACGTCTTTCTCGTCGATGTGGGGGACGGCCTCACGCGCGACGGCGCTTTCCAGCAGCGCACGGAAACGCCAGACGTCACGGGCCGTCTTCCCGTCGATGCCGGAAACCAGCGCGCCCTTGTTGCGCACGATGTTGACCAGCCCGACGCTGTGCAGCTTAAACAGGGTCTCTCTTATGGGAGTGCTGCTGACGCCCATCTCTTCCGCCAGTTTCTCGATCTGGAGCATCGTGCCCGGAGCGTACTCGTTGTTCAAAATCCGCTCCTTCAGAGTCTGATATATCTGTTCTCCAAACGATAAAAAAACTTTCGCCATTTGCCGTGCTCCTTAGCGTTACAGGTAAATATTGGTTACTGAACATTGCACATTTTATATTCTATATGCAACAATTTACCAGGCAATTATAGCAGAAAATCCACAGGATTCGGGTGGACGGGGCGGACGCGATGGTCTGCGTCGACGCGGTTGCGTTAGAGGAGATACGCACTTTTGGCGCAGTGTTGCCCTGTCGTTTTATGCTAGAATACTTCGATATGAGTGAAGTCTGGGAGCGACAATCAATTTTATCGGGAGGAATGGAATATCGTGAAGAAGAGCTTTTCGAACCTGATGCTGGTATGCGCGTTTGTATTGGCTTCCGCCATTATCGTCGCCGCCGCGGAGCAGGCGGCCGTGTTGAAGGATCCGGACAGGGTTCTGGCCAGGGTTGAGGGACAGGAGATCCGAGAAAGAGATATCGATCAGGTCATCCAGATGGCCGGGCCTCAGGGCGCGATGTACGACAACGAACAGGGCAGAAAGGCCATTTTGGACGAGCTGGTGGCGGCCCGTCTTTTTGCCCTTTCCGGAGTGAAGCAGGGACTGGACAAAACCCCTGCCGTTACGGAGGCCATAGCCAATTTCACCGGTCAGGTTGTGGCTCGGGCCGCGATCGAAAAAATCATGCAGGACATCGTCGTCCCGGACGACGAGGCAAAGAAATTCTACGACGGAAACCCCGATCAATTTGCGACGCCGGAGGAAATTCGCGTTCGTCACATTCTGGTGAGCGACGACGTGACCAGCGCGGACACGATCAGGCAGGTTCAGGCCGCGCTGAGCGGGGGGACGTCCTTCGACCGGGTAGCGCAGGAACGCTCGATCTGCCCCTCCGCGCCTCAGGGCGGAGATTTGGGCTTTTTCAGCCGGGGACAGATGGTTCCTGAGTTCGAGGCGGTGGCGTTTACCCTGAAAAACCCCGGCGACGTCTCCGATCCCGTGCAGACGTCGTTTGGATGGCACATCATTCGACTGGAGGAGCGCAGACCCGAATCGACGCTGGCATACGACGATGTGAAGCCGCAGATTATCCAGTATCTGGCCAGCGACAGAAGAATGCAGCGATATCAGGAAACGCTGGAGGCCCTGAAGAAGGAGTATAAGACCGAAATTCTCCTGCCGGCATCCGGCGAGGCCGCGGTTTCCCCGGACAAACAGTAAGAGCAAAAAGAGGGAGGAGAGAAGGGCCTCCCTCTTTCGTATTCGAGCACAGGAGCGCCGTATGAAGACAATCATCACACAAAGCCATGAGGAAGCCAGCGCGCGGGTTGCGGAGATGGTGGGCAGCGTCGTTCAGGCCAATGAAAACGCCTGTCTGGGCCTTGCCACGGGAGAATCCATGGAGCTGATTTACGCCGCTCTGGTAAAACTTTTCACGGAGGGAAGGCTCAGCTTCAGGGGCGTCACGACCGTCAACCTCGACGAATACGCGGGGCTGCCGCCCTCCCATCCTCAAAGCTACAGAGCATATATGAATCGAAATCTTTTCGACCGGGTGGACATCGACAAATCCAACACGTACGTGCCCCTGGATCTTAATCCTGATCCGGGCTCCGGGGCCCGAACGCAGGGGGCTTTTCAGGCTTTTCTCGACGCGCATCCCCGGGATCTTCAGCTCCTTGGCGTCGGGGCGAACGGGCATATCGGCTTCAACGAACCGGGCGCGTTTTTCGAGTCGAACGCTCACGTCGTCGCCCTGAACGAACGGACCCTGAAGGACAATTCCCGTTTCTTCTCCTCCGTCGACGAGGTGCCCAGACGCGCCGTCACGATGGGGGCAGGCGACATCATGAAGGCGTCGCGGATCGTGATGCTGGTCCACGGGACAAACAAGGTCAATGCCGTGCGGGAGCTGTTTCTTCATGGACGGGTCACCCCCGGGGTCCCGTGCACGATTTTAAAGCTCCACCCCGACGCGACGGTGGTGCTGACGGAAGAACTGGCTGACCTTGCGGGACTGAAAAGGTAAGCGCGACTTTCAATTCAAGTCTCAGGCATCCGCTACAGGCCGTACACGTGAACGGACACGCCGTTGTGGACGTGTTCCTCCGTAAAAAGTCGATCGTACCAGGTCTTGCTGTCATCCTCGTCCAGGATGATCATAAAGACGTCCTGGGTCGGGTGCAGCTGCGCGTACGCGACCGTCTGCGCCAGACCGTGAAGCACCATGGCCTCGTGGGATTTGGTGTGATCGTAAAGCCGCAATTCGATGACGAAACGCTCCTGCCTGCGCTCTCCGTTTTCGAGGGTGAAAACCCATCCGACGCTGATGTCCACGCGCCCCGTACCCAGGGCGTAGTCGCACTCCATGCGCCCCCGGTCGCCAAGGATATGATGCAGCAGAGCAAACAGGAGCATCTGGGCCAGAACGCCCTCCAGCTCGTATCGACGCCCCCACGTCAGAAAATTTTCACAGAAAAGCTTCTGATAAAGCTCGACCATGCCGCGAAAATTGAGCCGCCCGTCCGGTTTGACGAAGTCCGTGCGGTCGACGATATGGGCCAGTTCGTCCTTCAGCGCCCTGCCCATGACCCTCGGGATGAGTTCCCTGTAGATGGCGCTGGGAATGATCCATCCCGTCGGGGAACGTCGTATCAGCTCCAGATCCTCCAGGTAGTCCAGATCCTCCTGGGGCGGACGCCGTTTCCACGCTCCCCCCGTCAGAATGGGGAAAAGCGTCGTACGCACGCTCGTGTCCGCCAGCTTCATCGAGAGCTGCTCCAGGTAGGCGTCCTGCCGGGCGATGAAATGGTCCTTTGCCGCCTCGATCATCCCGGAAGTGATCGTTTTCGAGGAGTCTTTGCCGAAACCCATCTCGTAAAGGGCCTCGCAGAGAATGGCGTTGACCAGCCACGGACGTCCCCCCGTCAGAGCGTAAATACGGGGAAACGCGTTTTCCTGAAAGGCCTGACCTGTTTCGGCGGTATACTGCTCGCAGAGCTCCTTGATTTCAGTCTGCGCAAAATTATGGAGAACGATGGCTTTTTCGCGGATGTCCGAACCGCTTCGTCCAATCAGAAGTTTATTTTCTTCCACCTCGATATCCATGTCGCGGATGTCGTGAACGCCGCAGAAGATGGCCGATTGAAGAAAAAGCCGCGGGCCGCTGATCTGACCGGTGCGTATCTGCCTCAAAACAGACGCCAGCGACATGCCGCTCAACAGGTCGATGCCGTCGAGCATCAGAACAATGGGAGGCAGGGGCGTTTCTTCCTGTATGCGCCAGCGCTCGAAAAACGCGATAAGAGCGCCCTCTGCGCCAACGTGCTCCAGAACGGACGCGAAGTTCCGGTATGGCCAGGGATCTTTAAAATCAATCTCCGCCTGTTCCGCAAGGCGGCTCAAAATCATCCTGATGCCGCTCTGAACGTCGTTTCCAGCGGCCTGAGCCGCCTCGACGTTGCAGTAAAAACAGCGATACTTCCCCTCGCTGTTGATCTTTTTCTGCAGCGCCAGGAGAAGCGTCGTCTTCCCGGACTGTCGGGGAGAACACACCGTAAAATATCGTTTACGGGCGATCATGCTGTCGATCGCCTCGCAGTCAATGCGTTTCAGGGGATTCAGACTGAAATTTTCCCCTTCTCTGTTGGGTCCCGTAATGTTGAAGTAACGACTCATAGTACCCCTCCCCCCATGAATTTTTTCATTATACCCCAACCCTTTCTGGAAGAGCGTCTCATGAGCAGGCAGGCTTTCTTTTTCCCGGATTTTACTCGGATTTTATTCAGAAATTTTATTTAACGGAGGCGACGCCGGAGCAGAAGGAAGCCCGCCAGCGCAAGAGACGCGGCTCCGAAACCGGCGTCGCAGCCTCCCCCGCCCGAGCGGACGTTCTCGGCCACCGTGAGCGTGAATGCATCGCCGGCAGTGCTCTCTCCTCTGCTGTTTCGTGCCGTGGCCATGATCCGGATCGTCGTCTGTCCGGCCCTGTGAGCCCTCACAACGGCCGTCCTCGCGCTGGGGCCCGACTGGAGCACCGTGGCCGTCGTCGGATCGGTCGACTCGAACCACAGGGTGCAGGGCGTGTCGGCGGGGGTGACCTTCAGGGTGAACGACAGCGTCTGTTCGGTGTTCAGCGCCATTGTGGCGCGGGGGTTCGTAAAGGTCACCCCGACCGTCGGAGCAGGCAGGGGATCTTCCCCGACCCTGACGCTCTTCGTGACCGCGGCGGTCGTCGCTTCGCCCCTCGACGTCCAGCCGTGCGCGACCGCGCGGACCGACGCCTCTCCCGCGGCCAGTCCCGTCACACGACCGAATCGATCGACGGCAATGACCTCGGCGTACGCCGGATTGAGCGCTGTCCATTCGACGCCGTCCTCGTAGTTGCGGACGTCGAGCGTCGCGTCCGCGGGAAGGACGCTGACGTCGTACTGCTCGACGGTCCCCCTTTGAACGTACGTTCCGCCGATGAGCTCGATGCCGCTCAGGGCCACGGGGCTCAGCTCATACGCGCCCGCGTCGAGGGCGAACATCTGAGGCCGGGGCGCTCCGCGTTCGTCGACGTTCGGCAGGGCCAGAGCGGCCGCGCTGTCCGCGGAGATCATGTCGAGAGCGACGTTGCCCGTGGCGCTGAGAAGCTCGATCACGTTCACCCCGTCCACCTGCGTCAGGGCGTCGGGTCTGCTGAAGACGTTCGACGCCTGAACGGCGGTGAAATTGTTGCGGGAAGTCGGAAAGGAAATCGCGACGTTGGTCTCTCCGATGACGTTGTGCCGCCCCGCGTTGCTGACGATGCCGTTGGGGTCGCTGTAGACGTCCAGTCCCACGTTGCCCGTGACGATCGAGGCGTTGAACTCGACGGCCCCTCCGGACACGGCGACTCCGCCGCCGTCGCCCGCCGCCTCGTTTCCGGTCAGGGTGCAGTTCGTGAAGGTCGTCGTGCCGGAACCTGCGCCGTAGACGTAGACGGCTCCCCCATTGCCGCCGGCCCGGTTACGAAAAAAGGTGCAGTTCACGAAGTCGGCCTTTCCGCCCGCGGTGGAATCGATGTACACCGCCCCGCCGCTTTCCGAAAGGGGATATCCGTCGGTAAGGGTAAGGCTGTCGAACCTGGCTCGCCCCCCGGAGTCGACGGAGAACAGACGGGTGATTCTGGCGCCCCTGACGGTCGTCCCGTGTCCGTTGACGGTGACGTCTCCCGTGATGACGATCGTGCTGGAGATTTGAATTTCCCGGACCGACGTCTCGACCTCGATGACGTTCCGCTCGCCGTTCGCGTTGGCGCTCGTCACCGCCTGACGCAACGTGCCCGTCCCCGTATCCGCCCCCGACGTCACCCGAAACGTCGCCGCCTCCGAGGCCGCGCCCAACCCCGGCAGCAGCGAAAGGACAAGCGCAGCCGCCGCGATTTTCCCAATTGCCGTTTTCAGGGACTGCAGCCTTTTTGAAAAACTGTTTTTTACCATAACAGAGTTCCCTCCTGCTTCAATTTCATACCTTCTATTATATTATAGTGTACAATTACAAGT
>JAISSA010000127.1 GCA_031273365.1 Synergistaceae bacterium | reverse complement strand
AAAAAGCCCGGGCTGAACGGGGTCTGCCCCCGGGGCCCGGACGTTTGCGCGTTTATTGCGTCGCCGCCATTTTTGGGCGTTTATCCGCCCAGATAGGCTTTTTTCACCTCGTCGTCGTTCAGGAGTTTTTTTGCGTCCGCCTCCAGCGCAACCCTGCCCGTTTCGAGCACGTAGCCTCGGTGCGCCACCGAAAGCGCCATGCGGGCGTTCTGTTCCACGAGCAGTATCGTCACTCCCGCCCTGTTGAGTTCCCGGATGATGTCGAATATCTGCTGCACCAGCACGGGGGCGAGGCCCATCGAGGGCTCGTCCATCATCATCAGCCGCGGAAGGGACATCATCGAGCGCCCCAGCGCCAGCATCTGCTGTTCTCCGCCCGAGAGGGTTCCCGCAATTTGCCGCTTTCTCTCCTTTACGCGGGGGAACCTCCGGTAGACGTCCCCCATGGTCTTTCTGTTTTTTTCCTTCCCCTGTATATAGCCGCCCATTTCAAGGTTTTCTTCCACAACGAGCTGCTGGAAGATCCTCCGTCCCTCCGGCACGTGCGAAAGCCCCTTTTGCGTGAGCTTATACGTCTCGGTCGCGCTGATGTCCTCGCCCATGAAGCTTATCCGGCCGCCCTGCGAACGCAAAAGCCCCGACACGGTCTTCAGGATCGTGCTCTTGCCCGCGCCGTTCGCGCCGATCAGAGTGACGATCTCGCCCTCGGCCACCTCGAAAGAAACGTTCTTAACGGCGTGAATGGCGCCGTAGTACACGTTCAGATTTTCCACTTTCAGCACGATCGTTATCCCCCTCATTCTCCTCTTTGCTGCCCAAGGTACGCCTCTATGACCAGCGGGTTGTTTCTGATCTCGTCGGGCGTCCCCTGAGCGATGATCAGGCCGTAGTTCAAAACCAGAATACGCTCGCAGATTCCCATAACGAGACTCATGTCATGTTCGATCAAAATTATCGCCACGTCGAACCTGTCGCGGACGTCGTGGACCGTGCGCATGAGCTCCGCCGTCTCCGACGGGTTCATTCCGGCGGCGGGCTCGTCCAGCAGCAGCACCTTCGGGTTCGTCGCCAGAGCCCGCGCGATCTCCAGACGGCGCTGAGCGCCGTAGGGAAGGCTTTTGGCCGGCGCGTCCGCCATGTCCTCCATGTCGAACACGGCCAGAAGCTCCCGGCTGAGCGCCGTCGCCGCGGCCTCCTGCTTCCAGAAGGAGGGCAGGCGCAGACAGCCCTCCAGCAGAGAATAGCTCATGCTGTTGTGCAGAGCGATCCTGACGTTGTCGATTACCGAAAGGGACTTGAACAGCCGAATGTTCTGAAAAGTCCGGGCAATGCCGTGCCGCGTGACCTCGTGGGTGCTTTTCCCGAGAGTGTTTTCGCCCCCCAGCCGTATTCCGCCCCTGGAGGGCTGGTAGACGTTGGTGAGCAGGTTGAAGACCGTGGTCTTCCCCGCTCCGTTGGGTCCGATGAGCCCCACGATCTCGCGCTTCTGCACCTGAATGTTGAAGTCGTCCAGCGCCTGAAGCCCGCCGAAATTTATCCCCAAAGCCGATACATCGAGAACAGGCGTCACCGGATTCACTCCCTTTCCCGTATCCCGTATCCATGCTGCGAAAACCTGCCGCGTACCCGCGTGAAGAGTTCGTCCAGCGTGTCCCCGAGGGAAAATTCGTAGCGTCCGCAGAGGCCGGAGGGTTTGAAGATCATGACCATCACCAGCAGCAGCGAGTAGATGACCATGCGGTACTCCGCGAAGCCCCGCAGGAGCTCCGGCAGAATCGTCAGAACCGTCGCCGCCACCACCGAGCCGAACAGCGAGCCGAGCCCGCCCAGAACCACGATCACAAGGATCTCCGCCGACCGCATGAACCCGAAGCTGGAGGGATCCAGGATGCTGAGGTAATGGGCGTAAAGCCCTCCGGCCACCCCCGCGAAACCCGCCGAGACCGTAAAGGCCAAAACCTTGTAATACGTGGTGGGAATGCCCGACGCCTCGGCGGCGATTTCGTCCTCGCGAATGGAGAGAATGGCGCGGCCGTGGCGCGATTTTATGAGCGTGCTGATGACGAATAAAGTGACGAGCACGGAGATGTAAACCCACGTGACGGTCGTCCGTCTGCCGATGCCCCGGAGCCCGTAAGCGCCGCCCGTAAACTTCAGGTTCAGGATGATCACCCGTATGATTTCGCCGAAACCCAGCGTGATGATGGCCAGGTAGTCGCCCCTGAGCCGAAGCGCCGGCAGGCCGATGACCACGCCGAAAGCCGCCGCCGTGAGGCCGCCCGCGATGAGCGCCAGAGGGAACTCTATCCAGACGGGAAGGCTGAACGCCATCGAAAAAAGAGCCGCGGCGTACGCCCCCACTGACATGAATCCGGCGTGCCCCAGAGGCAGCTGGCCCAAAAATCCGGCCGACAGGTTGAGGCTCACCGCCAGAATAATATTGAAACCCGTGGGGATCAGCATCTGGGCCTGATAGCGATTCAGGACCCTGGTCTCGATGAGGACCATGATGACGATGTACAGTCCC
>JAISSA010000015.1 GCA_031273365.1 Synergistaceae bacterium | reverse complement strand
ATGTGGGAAATAGCGTAATATACGCTTTTTAAGAGGGATACACCAGGCACAGTCACCAGTTCAATTGACAAAAAGTCGCATAAGCACCAGGCAGGAACTGGTTCTTATGCGACGTCTTTTCGGCTTCTTTTTATCCCGCCGGGGAAGAGAGTATACTATATACGCGGGACATGGTTTTTTTAGCCCATAAGGAAAAAAGGAGATTTTGCTATGGAACGTATTTTTTTTGCTGTGACACGTATTTTGCGGGTGTTTTTTGCGACGGCGCTTCTGGTCGCTGTTTTGTTCATTGAGCCGGTTTTCGCGTGGACCGGCACGCTGGGCTGGGTCTATAACGCTCAGTCTCCGATCACCAGTTCGGTGGCCGTTGCGGAGGGACTGGTGATCGCGGGCGACAGCATGGGAAGTTTGCACGCCGTCCACGTGGCCTCCGGTCAGCCCGCGTGGGTGTACAGAGGGGCCAGCACCATCGCGGGGTTGCCCTCGGTGCTGGGCGACAGGGTGATCTTCGCGCAGACGGACGGGACCATAACGGCTCTGAACGTCGCAAACGGCGCGGAAATCTGGCAGTATGCCCAGCCCGCGGAAAGCCTCGCGGCGGATACCGTCGTCGACGGGACGACGGTGGGGGACGGCAGGGTCTTCTTCGTGAGGGGCGACGGCAGGATGTACGCGCTTTCCGCAGCGGACGGAAAACTCCTGTGGACCTACAATTCCACTCTCGAGCTGCGCAGCGCCCCCTTCTTCTCGGACGGCGTCGTCTACCTCGGCGAGCAGCGGGGCGTCTTCAGCGCCATCAGCCCGGAGAACGGCAAACGCGGCTGGGGCGGCGGAGCGGGCGGCGCGATCAACACTCCGACGACCGCCGACGGCAACGTATACTTTTCGAGCTGGGACGGCTCGGTTCAGTCGGTCAGGATAAAGGGAGTTGTTCCTCAATGGAAGGCCGGCGCGGGCAAACCCGTCACGACTCCTCCCTTCGTCGCCGGCGGCCGGGTGCTGGTCGGGACGGCCAGCGGGGAGGTCCTGTCCTTTTCTGCCGCGGACGGATCGGTTCAGTGGACCTTCGACACCCGGGGCGGCTCGGTCGCGGCGACGCCCGTTCTGGCCGAAGGTCTCGTTTTCGTCGGCGGAGGGCAGGGGGTGCTGTTCGTCCTGAACGCGACCGACGGAGCGCCGCGCTTTACCTTCGAGACGGGCGGCGGCATCAACGGGACCCCGGCCTTCTCGGGAGGCGTCCTCTTTCTGGGCAGCGCCGACGGCAATCTTTACGCGATCCGCTGAACCTTTACCCGGGGGAGGGGCAGGCTCCGGGCGGACTCTGCTCCTCTGAGCCTGAAGCTTCCGCCTGAGCCCTGACTCGCTCTTCCAGGTTCCGCACCCGATCATGTATAATTGCTGATATTATTCAGTGTTCGAGTTGGAGGGAAACAGAAATGACTCAGGCTCCACTTGCAGGCAAGGCGGCGCCGTATGAAATGCGGGCCAATATTCCGCGTCTGGTGAGCGAGTATTACACCAGCAGGCCCGATCCGGCAGAGTCCGCTCATCGGGTGGTCTTTGGAACGTCAGGGCATCGCGGATCTTCGAGCCGGCACAGCTTTAACGAAGCCCATATCGCGGCGGTCGCCATGGCGGTCGCCGAATATCGCGCGGAGGCCGGAATCAGGGGGCCTCTTTTTATCGGAATGGACACCCATGCGCTTTCCGAACCCGCGCTTCGCACGTGCGTCGAGGTGCTGGCGGCCCAGGGCGTCGAGGTCGTCATTCAGAGCGACCTTGGACCTACCCCGACGCCGGTCGTGTCGCGCGCCATTCTGGTGTGGAACAGGGAACGTTCCGTGACCGGAGGCACGGCCGACGGGCTGGTCATCACCCCGTCGCACAACCCGCCCGAAGACGGCGGGATTAAATACGACCCGCCCAGCGGCGGCCCCGCATCTCCGGAGGTCACCGCGAAAATACAGAACCGCGCCAACGCGCTTATCGCCGAGGGGTACGAGAAGATTCGCCGCATTCCCTTTGAACGGGCTCTGACGGTGGAAACGACGCGTTTTTACGACTATATCCTGCCCTATGTCCACGATCTGTGCCACGTGGTCGACATGGACGTCATTCGGGATTCCGGCGTGCGCATTGGCGTCGATCCCATGGGCGGTTCCGGAGTGGCGTACTGGGAGCCGATCGCGGGCATTTACGGGCTTCGGAACCTCGAGGTCGTCAACAAAAGAGTGGATCCCACCTTCGGCTTCATGACGCTGGACCACGATGGGAAAATTCGTATGGACTGCTCCTCCCCCTTCGCGATGGCGAATCTCGTCGGGATGAAGGACTCTTTTGACGTGGCTTTCGGCAACGACACCGACTTCGACCGCCACGGCATCGTGACGCCATCGGGCCTGATGAATCCCAACGCGTATCTTGCCGTGGCCATTCGCCATCTCTTCCAGACCCGCGTCCGCTGGAGCCCGAAAGCCGCCGTCGGAAAGACCGTCGTCTCCAGTTCCATTATCGATCGGGTGACGGAGGGACTGAAGCGCACGCTCTGCGAGGTCCCCGTGGGGTTCAAGTGGTTCGTGGACGGGCTGCTGGACGGGAGTATGGGATTTGGCGGAGAGGAGAGCGCCGGGGCGTCGTTCCTGCGCCTGGACGGCACGACCTGGACGACCGACAAGGACGGGATCATCATGGGCCTGCTGGCCGCGGAAATCACCGCCACCACGGAAAAGAACCCGGAAAAACACTACGCCGAACTGACCGCGCGGTACGGAGCGCCCATCTACGAGCGCATCGACTCTCCTGCCACGTCCGACCAGAAGGCGGCGCTGGCGAAGCTGTCGTCCGAAATGGTGAAGGCGGACACGCTGGCGGGGGAAAAGATCACGGCGAAACTGACGAACGCGCCGGGCAACGGAGCGCCCATCGGCGGGCTCAAGGTCGTCGCCGAAAACGGCTGGTTCGCCGCGCGTCCGTCGGGCACCGAGGATCTCTGCAAGATCTACGCCGAAAGCTTCAGGGACCGGGATCACCTGAGCCGCCTGCAGGACGAGGCGCGACAGATCGTCGCGGAGGTCACGGGGTAGAGAAATTTTCAGGGGGTCAGGGGACTGGAGAAAAATCCCCTGCGGGGTTTTTGCCGGGGGGCGGAGCCCCGTGGTTTTGGCTTTAAGTTTTTGACATTTGGTTCTTCAGGGCCAAAGGAGGAGGACATGAAAAAGACGCTTTACGGAGCGGCGGGGCTTTCGCTTTTATGGACGTTGCTGCTGTGGATGTTTCCGGAGGCGTCGCTTTTCTCTGGGAAAGCAGAGGCGCTTTCGACGGCGGAGATCTTCCAGCGCTGCTCGCCGTCCGTCGCCACGTTGCTCGTTACGCGGAAAGACGGGAAGCAGTCGCTGGGCACCGCCTTCGTAACGTCCGCGGGCAGGGAACTGCTGACCAATTTCCACATTGTCGACGGCGCCGTCTCCATCACGGTGTATTTTTCCGAGCAGACCTGGTACAACGCCAAACGGATTGTGGCTCAGGACCCGGAGAAGGATCTGGCCCTGATATGGGTGGAGGATCGCTTCGATCCGCCCGTTCCCTGGCTGGGCGTCAGCCGGACGAGGATCCCCGAGGGCGGGGACGTCGTCGTCATCGGAAGTCCGCTGGGGTTTGACAGGACGATCAGCACCGGCATCGTTTCGGGCTATCGCCGACGGGGGACGACCTCGCTGCTCCAGATCACGGCCCCGATCTCAGAAGGGTCCAGCGGAAGCCCCGTTTTCGACGGGAACGGCAGAGTTGTCGGCATTGCGGTGGGGGCGGTGAAGAACGATCGCTCGGAGGGCATCAATTTTGCCGTCGACGCGGAAGAGATCGCGGCGTTTCTCAGTGCCCGGCCCTTCAGAGAAAAAGTCGCCTCCAAATCCCCGCCACGGCAGGCCGTTCCCATGTCCGCCCGAAAACCCGTTCCGCCGCTTTCCTTCGAGGAAATTATGGCGAAACTCGAACTGGCCCGTCCCGGAATGCCCGCCTCTCAGGCGGGGCAAAATCTGGGCGAGCCGGCGAGAACGGAGGAACGAGGCAGAAATTATTACTGCAATACCTGGGACTTTGGAGATCAAAAGGCGCTGCTTCTGGTCTGGGATCGCAACGGAGTCGTCGAGCGGTCTACGTGGGTGGAATATTACCGCACAAAGGAAGAGGCCGCCGCGCGGGTGCAGTCGGGGCTGGACTCCGCCGCCCGGCGGCTGGGGAAACCGAGCGGGTCCTCTCAGGGAGGGAACGTCTGGAAGCGGCAGGACGGCATCGTCGTCGGCGTCGAACAGCAAAGCGGCCGGGACAGCCACATGGTCATCTTTCGTCTGGGCAGGTAACGGCGGAGGGGGCATTTTTGCCCGCCTGCGCTAAACCTCGATGGTGCGGCTTCCTGCATCCAGCCGATAGAGCGCGATGCCGCCGCCGCAGAAGCGCTCCACCAGGTCCATGACCTCCTGAGCGGCGGTCCGCCCCGTCTCCGCGCTCATGGGCGGCAGCGCGTCGATGTTGACCGCCACCTGCTGCGTTTCTTTTTCTATTTTGCTGACGTCCCCGTTTTTCCAGCACCACGCGCGGCAAAAGACCTCTCTGCTTTCCGTGTCCAGCAGGACGATTTCCCCCGGAACCGGCGTCTCTCTCTGGTCAGGCGATCCCAGCGGCGTGTAGCTTTCGTCTCCCCGCGCGGGCATCAGCCGGATGCTTCCCCGCACCGCGTCGAGGTCGTCGCCTCCGGCGGGCAGGACGTACTTCATGCTCACCACGTTGAAGATCGCGACGAGGGTATTGACGTAGGGCAGGTCTTTACCTCCGCGCACGCGCTTTATGAGGCTGGCGACGGAGGGGGGGCATTTGTTCGGGTTGACGCCGAAGGACTGAAACGCCTCGCGCCACGAGGCGATGAACGGATGCGCCTTCAGGTCCGCGAAGGCCTCGTTTTCCCTGACGCGAAGCTGGGCGTCGAGAAGCATCCCCTCCAGCTCCGGGCTTTCTCTGGTGTTGTCCACACCCCTGGCCACAAGGACATGACGCACATACTCCGGGAAGGCCGAGAAAACCTCCGGCGCAATTTCAATTTTCATCGTCACAACCTCCATATTAAAATCAGGGGGGCAGGGCTCGTTCGGCTGCTTCGCAGTCCTCACTGGCCCCCCCGAACCCCCCGATTAAAATCAGGGAGGCAGAGAAACGTGTTCCCGCGCTGGCTGCTTCGCGGTCTTCACTGGCCCTCTGCCGCAGGATTTTACCGATTTTACCCCGTGTCGGCGTGGAATATTTTAACACATTGGAGGGATGTTCCTTATATCTCCGTCCTGAAGTGCGGGGTTTTACGGAACGCTGGATAAAACTTGCGGCTCATCATAGAATCGTTGTATTATATTTACAAACTTCGACACACGTCTGACGAAAGAAAATCGAGGGAGGAATTAGCAGTGAAAAAGGTAATGATTTTTGTTATGGTTATGGCTCTCGCTCTGGCGGCGACCTGTTCGTTTGCGGCCGGGCCGGCCGTCAAACGCGGGGACTACTTCATCACGGTGCTGACCGGCCCGTCCAGCGGAATATACTTCCCCATCGGCGGCGCTTTCTCCACCTTCGTGGGGAGTCTGGGCTACAAAACGTCGGCGACCGCCACGGGGGCCACGGCGGAGAACATCAACGCCCTTCTGACCGGACAGGGCGAGATGGCCATCGCCATGGCCGACTCGGTCATCCAGGCGGTCGAATCCTTCGGCGCTTACGAGGGGCAGCCGCCCGCGAAGGAACTGCGCGCCATGATGGGGCTGTGGCCCAACTTCTGCCAGATCGTCACCACTGCCGATTCCGGGATCAAAACGTTTGCGGACCTGAAGGGCAAACGCGTCGGGGTCGGAGCCCCCAACTCGGGCGTGGAGCTCAATGCCCGCATGATGTTCGAGGCGCACGGCATGAGCTACGCCGACTGCAAGGTCGACTACCTCAGCTACGGCGAGGCCATCGACCAGATGAAGAACGGCCTGTGCGACGTCGCGTTCGTCACCTCCGGGCTGGGCAACGCCACCATTCTGGAGCTGGGCACCACCAAAAAGATCGCCTTCGTTCCCGTCGAGGGGGAGCCGCTCAGGGCCCTTCTGGAAAAGTATCCCTTCTACATCGAGGCCGTCATTCCGGCCGCGACCTACAGCACCGGGCGGGACACCACAACCGCGGCCGTCATGAACATCATGCTGGTCGACGAGAAGCTCCCGGCCGACGTGGTTTATGACCTGCTGGAGAATATCTACTCGCCGGCCGGCCTCGAGGTGATTCAGGGCTCCCACGCCACGGCAAAGGCCAACATCCGCCTCGAGACGGGGCCGCGCGGCATCGAGGGCACCTCCGTCCCCTTCCACGACGGAGCCGCTAAGTTCTATAAAGAAAAGGGCCTGCTGAAATAGCGATAAACGCACTCCCGTCCAACCGGACCGCCGGGCAGGGAAAGCGCGCGGGTGCTTTCCCTGCCGTCGTTCTTTTTGTGACGTGTCTGTTCGTGTTTTTCTCGATATTTGGGACCGCCGGAGCTTTTGCGTCCGGCGTCGCGCCGTCTTTTACGCTCCGCATCCGCGACTGGAAGACGGGCGAGATCCTCGTCTCCGCGCCGACGCGGATCGGCGGCAGGCTGTTTTTCGGGTGGATCCACTCGCTGGAGAAGATCGCGTGGAACGAGTACTATCACATCGACGGGAAGGGAGACCTCATTCTGGACTCCATCGTCTTTCCGGCGTTCGGCGCGGGGATCCCGGAGAATAAGGGCAGGGTCTGTTACGTAAAAGACGGCTGGATTCACATGGAGGGCATCGATCAGCCGTTCAGTGAACTTGTGTGGCTCAATTCCCACACGGCAACGCGGGATATCCTGCTTGACGGCAGATACCTCACGGCGGGCAGCGCGCTGCCTCAGCACACCAGGCTGCGCCTGGTCATCGAGAGAGATGAAGCGAAAGGTGAAGAAGTCAATGGAGCAGAAAATGGATCAAAATAAAGAAAAAATAAACCTCGCGGGCTCCGAGCCGGACGAAACCTCTTCGGAGGCCATTACCCGGGCGATGGAGGGCAAACTGACGCAGCAGCAGCAGGAACTTATAGAAAAGCTCGATAAGGAGGCCAGCACGCGGACGCTGGAGAACCCCGTTCTGGCGAAGCTGTTCTACGGCGCCTGCATTGCGGTTACGCTTTACCACTTCATTACATCGTTTTTTGGGACCCCGGTCGTGCTCGTGCACCGCTCGCTGCACGTCGCCATGATCCTCGTCCTGGGGTTCGTGATGTACCCCTTCAGCAAAAAAAGCAGCTATAAAAAAGTGACGTGGTGCGACTGGGTGCTGATCGCCCTGTCGATAATCGTGCCCCTGTACATTCAGGGCGACTATATGGGCGTCATCAGCCGGGCGGGGAGGGCCAACACCCCCGACCTGGTCATCGCCACGCTTCTGGTGCTTCTGGTGCTGGAGGGGGCGCGGCGCATGACGGGCTGGGCGTTGCCCATTCTGAGCCTGATCTTCATCACCTACGGGCTCTTCGGGCGCAGCCTGCCGGGGATGTTCACCCACCGGGGCTACACCTGGATTCAGCTTTCCAACCACTTCTTCGCGAACACGGAGGGCATCTACGGCTCTTCCGTCAGCGTGGCGGCCAGCTACATTTACCTGTTTATCCTGTTCGGCGCGGTGATGGGCAAGTCCGGGATGGGGGCGTTCTTCAACGACATCGCCATGGCCCTGGCCGGGCACACGAAGGGCGGGCCGGCCAAGGTGTCGGTCATCGCCTCGGGCTTTCTGGGGTCCATCAACGGCTCGGCCGTCGCGAACGTGGTCACCACGGGGGCCTTCACCATCCCGCTGATGAAAAAGACCGGCTACTCCAAAGAGTTCGCGGGGGCGGTCGAGGCCTCGGCCTCGGTGGGCGGGCAGCTGCTGCCGCCCGTCATGGGGGCCGCCGCCTTCATCATGGCCGAAATTCTGAGCATCCCCTACTCGGTGATTATCGTGCACGCGGCGATCCCGGCACTGCTTTACTACCTCGGCATCATCATCCAGGTGCAGCTCCGCGCGGGCAAAATGAACCTGGTCGGCCTCTCGAAGGCCCAGTTGCCCCGCGCGTCCGCCGTTTTGCGCGACAAGGGACACCTGCTCCTTCCCATCATCCTTCTCGTCTATCTTCTTCTCTTCTCCGGAACGACGGTGGTCTACTCCGCTGTTCTGACGATTGTCGCGACGGTCATCATCTCCTCCCTCAGAGAATCCACGAGGATGAGCTTCAAAGACATCTGCGACGCCTTCGCGGAGGGCGCGAAAGCCACCGTCCCGGTGGCGATGGCCTGCGCCTGCGTGGGCATCGTCATCGGCGTCGTCTCCAAAACCGGATTCGGCCTGACCATGGCGAACACCATCGTCGCGCTCGGCAGCCAGAGCCTGTTCTTTACGCTGGTCTTCACGATGATCACCTGCATGATCCTGGGCATGGGGGTTCCGTCCATCCCGGCCTACATCATCACGGCGACGATCGCGGCACCCGCGCTGGAAAAACTGGGCATCCCCAGGATCGCTGCCCACATGTTCGCCTTCTACTTCGCCATGTTCGCCAACCTGACGCCGCCCGTCGCTCTGGCGGCCTTCGCGGCGGCGGGGCTTTCGGGCGGAGATCCCATGAAAACGGGCTTCGCGTCCGTGAAGCTGGCGATTGCGGGCTTCATCGTCCCCTACATGTTCATTTACTCCCCGCAGCTTCTCCTGATCGATACGCCGTTCCTGGAGGGCGTCCGGGTCGCCGTCGGCGCGTGCATCGGCGTGTTCATGATCGCCGCGGCCGTCGAGGGGTACCTTTTCACCGAAATGCACTGGGCCACGAGGCTGCTCGCGGCCGTGGGCGCGCTGTGCCTGATCGACAGCGAAATCCATACGGACATGATTGGCGTCGTCATCCTCGTCGTGCTGGTGCTGCTGCAGCGGTTCCTCGGCAAAAGCGGGTGGAAAACGCAAGCGGCCTGAACAGTCGGTTACAACCCACATTCGTCAGGAGTCGAGGTTTTATATTTGGGACCGAGCGCGGACAATATTGTCATGACCTGGCTGCATTGACGAATGTGGGAAAAATAATGGGGAAAATAAAAATCGGGAATGTGACGGCCACGCTTCACGGAAAGGCTGATTGCAACAGCGCTCCCTCCAGTGCTACAATACAGCTGTAAGCTCATTGGGGAGGGTTGTGTCATAAAGAAGACGAACGAGACGAATTTCAATCCGGAGGACGAACCGGCATTCGAGGAAGCGCAGCGCAAAGGACTTTTGCCCACGCAGATCAACCGCTTCAGCGACCATTTCCTGAAATTCCTGCTGGCTAATCCGAAACGCAAGTGGCTCCTGCTGGATCTGATCAACACGATACTGATTCTTATGGGATACGAGCCACTGGCGGACATCAGGCCGATGGACAGGGAGTTGTCGCCGGACAGACCGGCCGGCAAGGG
>JAISSA010000273.1 GCA_031273365.1 Synergistaceae bacterium | reverse complement strand
CCTCCTGAGCCTGAATGTTTACCGGGTAAGCTTTTAGCGTGGTTTTTTGTCTGAAATTCCAGGGTGATTTTGGAAAGGATGGATGAGGAAACGATGAAAAAGCTGCTTACAATAGCGTTAATCGTGTGTATGGCGTCGATTTTCGCCGCGAATGCCGAGGCCGCCGATGCTCAGGGAAAGAAAATCGGCATCGCGATGCCGACGCAGTCCTCCCAGCGCTGGATTCAGGACGGCGCCAACGTGAAGAGCCAGCTGGAAGCTCTGGGCTACGCCGTCGACCTCCAGTACGCGGAGGACGACGTGCAGGCGCAGGTCTCCCAGCTCGAGAACATGATCACCTCCGGAGCTCAGTGCCTGGTGGTCGCCGCCATCGACTCCAACGCGCTGGTGAACGTTCTGGCTCAGGCCAAAAGGAACAACATTCCGGTCATCGCCTACGATCGCCTGTTAATGGACACCGACGCGGTCTCCTATTACGCCACCTTCGACAACCGCGGCGTCGGGATCGAGATCGGCACGTGGGTGGAGGAGAAGATGAAGCTGAAGGAGGGCGCCGGTCCCTTCAACATCGAATTCTTCGCCGGTTCTCCCGACGACAACAACGCGCATCTGTTCAACGCCGGCGTGTTCGAGGTCTTGCAGCCCTATATCGACAAGGGGCAGCTGGTCTGCCAGAGCGGGCAGACGGATTTCACGCAGACGGCCATTCTGCGCTGGAGCCAGGAGGCCGCCCAGCAGAGGATGGAAAATCTCCTTTCCGGCTACTACAGCAGCGGCAAAAACCTCGACATCGCCCTGTCGATGTTCGACGGCTTTTCTTACGGCATCGCCGCCGCGCTGGAGGGCGCGGGCTACAAAGTGGGCACGAAATGGCCCGTGATCACGGGTCAGGACGCCGAGCTGATGGCCTGCAAGAACATCCTCTCCGGCAGGCAGTCGCAGAGCATTTACAAGGACACCCGCGTGCTGGCGCAAAAGTGCGTCCTGATGGTCAACGCGGTGCTGACGGGATCGAAACCCGAGATCAACGACACGACGACCTACAACAACAACGTGCTGGTCGTTCCCTCCTATCTCTGCACGCCCGTCTCCGTGGACGGCGGGAATCTGGAGGAAATTCTGGTGGGCGGAGGGTACTACACGAAAGAAGAGTTGGGTTTTTAAGGAAACGCCGATCCCGGGGCTCCGCCCCAAACCCCGCTCAAGGGCCCTGAGCCCTTGAGAATCCCATTCAATTTCAATAGCGCCGCAGTTCCTTAAAATACAGTTCAGAGGGGGATTTTATCCCCTCTGAACTGTGCACTGCAACAAAAAGAAGGGGGGACCGACTTTGAACGACCATATTCTGGAAATGCGCCATATCACCAAGGCGTTCGGACCCGTCAGGGCCCTCGACGACGTGAACCTGACCGTCCGCCGGGGCGATATCCACGCGATATGCGGCGAGAACGGAGCGGGCAAGTCCACGCTGATGAACATTCTCTCCGGCGTCTACCCCTGGGGCGATTACGAGGGAGACGTCTTTCACGACGGGGAGCTTTGCCGGTTCAGAGACATCCGCGACAGCGAGCGCAAGGGCATCGCCATTATCCATCAGGAGCTGGCGATGAGTCCGTTTCTGTCCATTGCGGAGAACATTTTTCTGGGCAACGAGGTGAGGGTTTTTCCGGGGGTTATCGACTGGAACCAGACCCGCGTCAGGGCCAGAGAGGCGCTTTTGAAGGTCGGCGGCATGGAGGACGAGTCCGTCGATGCGCCGGTGGAGTCTCTGGGCGTCGGGAAGCAGCAGATGGTGGAGGTCGCCAGAGCTCTGGTGAAGAACGCCACGCTCCTCATTCTGGACGAACCCACCGCGGCTTTGAACGACGAGGACAGCAGACGCCTTCTGAACATCATCCTTTCCCTGAAGGAACAGGGCGTCACCTGCATCATCATCTCCCATAAACTCAACGAAATCGACGCCGTGGCGGACGCGGTCACGGTCATCCGCGACGGAAAAGCCATCGAAACCCTGCGCAGGGGGGTGGACGAGATATCGGAAAATCGCATCATCAGCGGCATGGTGGGGCGAGAACTCGTCAATCGTTACCCGCGGCACGACAGACGCCCCGGCGAGGTGGTGTTCGAGGTGAAGAACTGGAACGTCTTCCACCCCGAGGTCAGCGACCGGCGGGTCATTCGCGACGTTTCGTTCAACGTCCGCGAGGGCGAGGTGGTGGGCTTCGCCGGCCTTATGGGCAGCGGGCGCACGGAGCTGGCCATGAGCCTTTTCGGCCGCGCCTGGGGCGTCGGCATCACGGGCGAAATGTACAAAAACGGACGGAAGATCGATCCTGAAAGCGTGAAGGACGCCATCGACAACGGCATCGCGTACCTGACGGAGGACCGCAAGGGAAACGGTCTCGTGCTGGCGAACACCATTCGCTGGAACGCCACCCTGCCCAGCCTGCGGAGGCGTTTCGCGAAGATGAACGTGGTCGACCACAACCTGGAAATCCTGACCGTGGAGGAGTGCCGCGGGAAGCTCAACATCAGGTGTTCCTCCATCGAGCAGATGATCGAGGCCATGTCCGGCGGAAACCAGCAAAAGGTCGTTCTCGCCAAATGGATGCTCTCCGACCCGGATATTCTGATCCTGGACGAGCCGACTCGAGGCATCGACGTGGGCGCCAAGTACGAAATCTACACTCTGGTCAACATGCTGGTCGCGACGGGGAAGTCCGTCGTCGTCATTTCCTCCGAAATGTCGGAACTTCTGGGCGTCTGCGACCGCATCT
The DNA here is from genome assembly GCA_031273365.1 of Synergistaceae bacterium. Classification (GTDB taxonomy): domain Bacteria; phylum Synergistota; class Synergistia; order Synergistales; family Aminobacteriaceae; genus JAISSA01. Next base: position 4,545 of record JAISSA010000273.1, on the reverse strand, counting down.
ACGTTATCAGCCGGGGCGAGATCGCCGGAGAACTCCAAAAGGACGAATTTTCCCAGGAAGCCATTATGAAATGCGTCATGAATCACATCGCAAGGGAGAGAGCGGCATGAGCGACGTCTCGATGAAGGGCAAAGGACTCGGCAGCCTCGGCGCCGGGCTCAGGCAGTACGGCATGGGCGTCGCGCTGATCGTGATATTTCTCGTGTTCAGCGCCCTGTCCGGCGGCAAAAACTTCACCCCGATGAACATCAACAACCTGGTGATGCAGAACAGCTACGTGGTCATTCTGGCCGTCGGAATGCTTCTGTGCATTATCACCGGCAACGTGGACCTCTCCGTCGGTTCCGTCGTGGCCTTCACCGGCGCCATCAGCGCCACGCTGATTCTGAACATGAAGCTGCCCATCGCGGCCGCCGTGCCCGCCGTTCTGCTGCTGGGGCTCGTGATCGGCATGTGGCAGGGCATCTTCATCGCGTTTCTGAAGGTCCCGCCCTTTATCGTCACTCTGGCCAACATGCTGCTCTTCCGCGGCCTGACCATGCTCGTGCTGCGCGGCCAGACGAAGGGCCCTCTGCCCGGCGGCTACACCCTCATCGGCGCGGGCTACCTGCCCACCTGGCCGGTTTCCGTCGGAGGGACTTCCTTCGACATGTTCTCCGCGGCGGCCGGGATTCTGGCGTCGCTTCTGGTCATCCTCGGCGAGGTCCGGAGCATTCGCAGCAGGAAAAAGTACAACTTTGCGGTCCCGTCCCTTCCGGCCACTCTGGCGAAGCTGGGCGTCATCGTCTTTCTGATCAATTTCTTCACGCTCCGCCTGGCCGTCTACCAGGGCCTGCCCTTCGTTCTGAGCGTCATGCTGGGTCTGATCCTGCTCTACACCTTCTTCACCAATCGTATGGTCATCGGCCGCTACGTGTACGCGGTGGGCGGCAACATCAAGGCGGCGGCGCTGTCCGGCATCAAGACGCAGAAGGTCATGTTCTGGGTTTACGCCAACATGGGGCTTCTGTCCGCTTTGGCGGGGATCGTGCTTTCGGCCCGGAACGCTTCCGCGACGCCCAAAGCGGGGGACGGTTTTGAACTGGACGCCATCGCCAGCTGCTACATCGGCGGCGCGTCGGCCTACGGCGGCACGGGGACGGTGACGGGCGCGGTGATCGGCGCGCTGATCATGGGCATCCTCAACAACGGCATGTCGCTGATCGGCTGGTCCGTGGACATGCAGAGGGTCGTCAAGGGCCTTGTCCTGCTGGGAGCCGTCACGATCGACCTGCTGAACAGGAAGAAAAAGCGATAGCCGGGGGAAACGCTGATTATAAGGCTCACAGGCTGCGGAGAAGCCCGTTCAATCAGCGATTCCCTGTCCGCAAGCCGTGGATTTGGGGCTTCTTCGCGGACGCCAACTCAATACCGTCCCTGACAATTTTTTTATACTGCAACTTTTTTAACCACTGACCAAAAATCTCACTTATCGCGTCCCTTACAGGCTGGTTCATCCGCGGAAGGCGGAAATTTCTGCCCTGGTCGATGAAAGGAGTTTTTCAGGATGAGGAGTCAACGGTTTGTTACGTTTGGATTGCTTTTTCTGTTTTTATCCGGTGTCCTGCTCCCTGGTGTGCCGCCCTCCTTCGCGGAGGGAACGAAGGAAATTTTCTGCGTGGTGGACGAGCTTCTCACCATCTCGGACGAGCCGAGGAAAACCCTGGACCCTTCCGAGGCGGCCTTCGTCGTCTATGGGAACCACGTGGCGGCGGGCCCCGTGGGGGGGAAGGGCTCCTGGATGGAGCTGTTCGACCCGGAGGACGGAAGCTCTCTGGGGTTCGTCGAGAAAAAAGGGCTGGAGGCGCTGCCGAAACACAGGGCCTTCAGGTCGGCGAAGCTCTTCATCGTCGGGAAAGACGCGCCGGACCTCCTGTTGCAGCCGGGCAGGGCCGGCAAAAAATACAGCCTCGCGGAGTATGGATACACCCTGGCGAAGGGCGAGGTCGTGACGGCGTATGGCGAAAGCGTCCTGAAAAAAGATCGCTGGCTGCTGCTGGGGTTCTTGACCTCCACGGAGGAAGAGGGCGATCCCGGCGTCGGGAGGCGCTACGCCTGGGCGCGCGCCGACAATCTGATCCCTCTGGAGAGCTACGCTCCGGACAGTTCAAAAATCGACGCGGCGTGGGTTCCCTCCCGAATGCGCGCGTCGCGGCGCTCGATTTACGACGAAGAGAAGGAAGAATCCTTCACGCCTCCGCCCTTCATTCCGGTCGAGGGCGCTTTTGCGGAGCATCTCCTCCGGCGGGGGTTCCGGATCGACCCCGCCCCCCTCATCCCCGTCCGCCTGACGGTCGATGACATGGCCGACCTGTACAGCGACACGGGGGAGTACGAGGCGGACTTCATCACCACGGACCTCTTCCTGCACGCGACGCACCTGATTTTCGACCGTATGCTGCAAAAATTCGAGCAGAACTTTTTCGCGCCGACCCTGGGAAAAAGCATGAGCGCCGCCCTGACGGAACTGGAAAAGGTCAGGGGCAGCGTTGACTCCGCCTCTTACGAGGCGGCCCGCGACATGTTCTCCGTTCCTTCCGCGCTGCTGGCGGCAGATTCGGCGGCGGCAATGAAACTTTCGGAACGCGCCTCGGCCGAAGTCCAAAAAATCCTGTCGGCTCAGGGGCGCGGCCCGTCGGAGATCGGGGGCGCGATGACGGACTACACCCGGTACCTCCCGCGCGGGCACTACACCCTGACGCCTGAGCTGGAACGCTATTTCCGCGCGATGACCTTTCTGGGCGACTGCGGCCTCGAGCTGTTCGACCCGGACGGAGCGCCCCGACCCGAAAACGTCAGGACGGCGGCCCTTGTTACCCTCGTTCTCGACAGCCTTGGCGAAACGTGGCGATCCTTCGAGGAGCCGATAGACTTTCTGATCGGCAATCCGGACGACGGCGGCTTCAAAATTTACCGCAACCTCGTGAAAAAGGACATTGGGAATGTCGAAGGCCTCCGGGACGCGGCGAAACTCGAAACATTGGCCGCGGACATCAGAACGACCGTGCCCGCGCCCCGCATCCGCGACAGAGCGACCGGAAATATCTCCAAAGAAGAGGAAGAGGCGACGCGAGGGCAGGAGTTCCGCATATCGGGCAAGCGTTTTACCTTCGACGCTTACGTTTTACATCAGTTGACGTCCCCCCGCGTGGGGACGGACGAGAACCCCCGCAACCTGCCGGAGGGGACCGACGTCATGGCGGTTCTGGGCTCTCGGGCGGCGGACGGGGTCGCCGAACAAAACAAGGACTTTTTGCACTACCCCGGCAACATGAAGGCGCTCAAGGAGGAAGCCGTAAAGTTTTTCGCCGACGACGGCACGTTTTACACCCTCTGGATCGACGTGCTGAGAGGTTTCTTCCGGGGCTCCGGCTCGAAGCAGTTTTTTTATAACTCCGGCGCGTGGCAGTGGAAGAAGCTGCTGACGGCCTCCGCTGCCTGGGCGGAGATGAAGCACGACACGCTGCTCTACGCCAGGCAGGGCGGCGCTGAAATGGGGGGCTACGACGCGGTGGCCGGAAAATTCGCCCCGCCCGCCCCGCGCGGCTACGTCGAACCGGACCCGCAGGCGTTCGGGGGGATCATCGCGGCTCTCGACCGTCTGAGCGAGTTCATCGTGAAGTTTTCGATGGACGCCGGGGCTGGTGAAAAAAGCGACGATGAAGAGGGGTTCCTCGCGATTCAGAACGAAGAAGGCGAGCCGCTTTCCGGTTCCGAGTATGTCGCCAAAATCAAACGGTTCAGGGAGCTTTGCGCCCTCGCGAAGGCGACAGCGGAGAAGCAGGTCGCCGAAAAGCCTCTTACCCCCGAGGATTACGAGAACATCAAAAAAATCGCGCGGTCGTTCGGCCCACAGCTCCTTCTGCCGGGCGGCTGGGAGATCGAGTGGGACAAATGGGAAGAGCTGCGTATGGCGCTCGTCGCCGACGTGGCGACGGACTTCAACGCGGGCCGCGTGCTCCAGGTCGCGACCGGGACTCCGCGCAAAATCTTCGTCTACGTCAACGACAAAATGGGCGGCTCCCGGATCACGCGAGGCTACGTTTTCTCGTACTACGAGTTCGCCGGAGACCTCAGCGAAGGCCGGATGACGGACGAGAAGTGGCGGGAGATCGTCTACGACAAAGACAGGAGCGAAGCACTGCGAAAACTCCACCCGGCGTGGTACAGCGAGTTCGAGGCCAAATAGTCGGGAACGAAGGGGGTTCGGGGAGGCCGGCGAGGACCGCGAGGCAGCCGGTTTCTCCGCTCGAAGCGAGCTCTGCCCCCCCTGATCCTGAACGTTCACCGAATGTGTATTGAAAAAGGAGGCGAGAACCGGTGGGGGGGTTTCTTCCACGGCCCGGGCTACGGGCTGAGGCTTTCGGCTGTTCTTTACGATGCCTCCGCGGACGCGCTCGTCGTTCTCAGGGAAGCGACGGCGACGCAAAACTTCCCCGCCGGGAGACAGGCGGCCGCCGTGAAAAAGAAAACATTTGCCGGGGAGTTGCGTCAGACCGGGAAATC
>JAISSA010000266.1 GCA_031273365.1 Synergistaceae bacterium | reverse complement strand
CGGCGCGTTCCTTCGTTGCGGTGAAGGACCTGCCAAGAGGGGTTTTGATCGAGGTCGAAGTCGTAGCCTGGAAGGGATAAAAAAATTAACGGGGTCAGGGGACAAGTCCCCTGCGGGGTTTTTGTCGGGGGGCGGAGCCCCATGGTTTTGGCGTTTTGGCTTAAATTGTCGACATTGATAAAAAAATAATAAATTCTGTATCCATTTACGCCCCGTGTATTCAGCTTTGCCATGGCAGCCACTCAGCGCGCTGCCTGGAACGTCAGGGGGGCAGCGAGCCCGGGAGTTGGCGGGTTCCGCCCCTCTGAGCCCGAGCGGCCTGAATAAACTTTTTGGGGCGCCTCTGGTATAATGCCGTTCTGTATCCGGCGATGAGTTCGTACTTAAGAGTGGCAATCTGGCAATGAGGAGGAAGATTTTATGGCAGATCAGACACCGACAACAACCCCCGCGGTGACGTCTCCCTGCGGAGCCTTCGGAGGCGGGGGCGGCAGCGGCGGCGGAGAAGGCGGGACGGGGGCGGCGGGAGGACCGCAGGGCCTGATGGGAATGCTCTTTCCCCTGGCGATATTCGTCCTTATCTTCTATTTCTTCATCATCCGCCCCCAGCGCAAGCGCCAGAAGCAGCACGAATCGCTGATAGGCGGGATTACCCGAGGGGATGAGATCGTCACGATCGGGGGGTTTTTCGGTAAGGTGCGAGAGGTGAGAGACGACACGTTCATGGTCGAAATCGCGGAAAACGTAAAGGTTCGCATTCTGAAATCCGCCGTGCAGACGAAACGTATAAGTTCGGGCTCGGCTGTCGACCTGGAGAAAAAGGATTAACGGCGCCTGAATCGACCGGAGACGTCGGGGGATTCAGGGGGCCCGGCATCCTCATTAGTACTGAGGAAGGGGCAGACGCCCCGGGGGGCGAACGGGCCCTGCTCCCCCGACCTCAATTTTTCGCTGTATGCCGCTTTATTCTCGGGATGAACCTTTCTTCCTTAATTTGCAGCAAATCCTTACTTGCAGCAAAAACGGGGAAAGGGCTCATCCTGATGTTATGTTCAAGGGGGCACGTCCCCTTCGGGGTTTGGCGGGGAGCGGGGTTCTGTGCTTTTGCGCCGGCCCTGTCAGGAAGTCGTGAAAATTTGCAGAGCAGGGGGATAATAAGGAATGCTTCGTAGAGACCGTATGCGTCTGTGGGGTGTGCTGGTCGTGATCGTGGCCGCGCTGGCCTACGCGTGGCCGATAGCGGGGAGGGTGAACCTGGGGCTGGATCTGAAGGGCGGGGCTCATATCGTCCTTCAGGCCAAAGACACGCCGGAAAATCCGATAGGGAACGACGGCATCGACCGTCTGGTGGCGGTTTTGCGCAACCGCGTCGACCAGTACGGCGTTGCCGAGCCGATAATTCAGCAGAGCGGCAGTGATCGCGTCATCGTCGACCTGCCCGGCGTGCAGGACCCGGCGGCGGCGCTCGAGCTGATCGGAAAGACCGCGCTTATGGAGTTCCGCGAGGTTCTGGACGTGAGCGAACCGGTGCCGGCCCCGCAGAGGCAGAATTACGACAGCGACGAGCAGTTCGCGCGCGTTCAGGAAAACTGGAAGGCGTCCGCGGAAGCGTACGAGAACGCCTGGCGTCGTTTCGAGGAACGGGCCAAAGGGATCGAGGGCGCCATCGCCTCCCGCAGCGAAAACGAGCAGGAGTTACGCTATTATCTCCTCGGCAAAACGCTGGTTGCGGGCAGGGATCTGACGAGGGCCGAACCCAACCCCGACAATCTGGGGCGCATGGGGGTCTCGATCTCCTTCAACAGCGAGGGCGCCCGCGCCTTCGAGGAAGCGACGGGACGCCTCGTGGGCAAACAGCTGGCGATCGTCCTGGATGGAGTGACCCTGTCGGCGCCGGTCGTGCAGGACCGCATCGCGGGCGGCAACGCTCAGATTACGGGACGCTTTACGATCGACGAGGCGGCGCGGCTGTCCATCATGCTGAACGCGGGCGCTCTTCCGGTCGAGGTGGAAGTCGCCGAAAACCGTTCGGTCGGCCCCAGCCTTGGCGCAGATTCCATTCAGCAGGGACTTCAGGCCGGTCTGATCGGCACCGCGCTGGTGTTTCTCTTCATGCTGGTCTACTATCGTTTCAACGGACTGGCGGCGGATTTTGCGCTTGCCGTTACGCTGTTGCTCGTTTTCGCGGGGCTGATTGCCTTCAACGCGACGCTGACGCTGCCGGGCATTGCGGGCATTATTCTGACCATCGGGATGGCGGTGGACGGCAACGTTTTGATTTACGAGCGCATCAGGGAGGAGCTCAGGGCGGGAAAAACTCCTCTTGCCGCCCTGGATGCCGGGTTCCGCAAGGCCCTTGTGACGATTCTCGACTCCAACATCACGACGCTGATCGCGGCCGTCGTGCTGTTCTACTTCGGGACGGGCTCCGTCCGCGGTTTTGGAGTGACGCTTTCCATCGGGCTGGTGGCGAGCGTTTTTTCCAACGTCGTGGTGACGAGAGCGTTGTTGCAGCTCTTCATCGGCACGAAGAAATATGCCCTGAAGCAGAGTTAGGGGGAGAGTGCAAATGGCATCGAGATTTCAGTTCGGTTTTATGAAGTGGCGCAGGCCTGCCCTGGGGGCGAGCTCTGTGCTGGTCCTCCTCAGTCTGGCGCTGGTGCTGTTTCGGGGGCTGAACCTCGGGATCGACTTCACCGGCGGCAACGTCGTGCAGGTGGAGTTCGAGGCGCGCCCCGACGTGGGAGAGGTGCGGGAGGTGGTCTCCGCCGTCGTCGCGAAAGAAGCGATGATCCAGGATTTCGGCGACAGGGGCATCATCATCCGAACCAACGAGGACACCGACGAGAGCCGCAAACAGCTGATCGAGGTCCTGAGCGGGAAGTATAAGGACATGAAGGTCATCGGCTTCGAAAAGGTGGGCCCCGTCGTCGGACGGGAGCTGCGCGGGCAGGCTCTGCTGGGCCTGTCGGCGGCGCTTGCCGCCATCCTCATTTACATCACGGTGCGCTTTCAGTTTCGTTTTGCCGTGGTCAGCGTCGTTCCGCTGGTGCACGACGTCGTTCTGGCCCTGGGTTTTTTCAGCCTGACGCGCATGGAAATTTCCTCGTCCTTCATCGCGGCGATTCTGACGATCGTGGGTTATTCGCTCAACAATACGATCATCATTCTGGACCGCATCCGTGAAAACTGGAGAAACCTGTCCAGACAGGGCATCGTCGATCTGGTGAACGCGTCCGTCAACCAGACGCTTTCCCGCACGATCAACACGACCCTGACGACGCTTTTTCCCGTTCTTGCCCTGTGCATCTGGGGCGGCCCCGTTCTTTCCACGTTCAGCTACGCGATGCTGGTGGGCATCATCGCCGGAACGTACAGCTCCATCTTCGTCTCCACAGGAATGATCGTCGAGTGGTGGCTGTACAGGCCCGAAACGAAGTAAGGGAACGCCCATCCGGGCCTCCATGGCGGGCTCCGTCGCGGAGGCCCGGGTGCATAACGGAAATCAGAGCAGCAGCCCCATGAAATTTTTCAGAACGCGGTTGCTTCCTTCGATGATGGGCAGCACACGCGCATGACGGCTCAGCTGGTCGATCCGCGTACCGCTGAGGCAGGACTGCGCCCCCATGATCTCGCTGGCGGCCCAGACCACCATATTCTTTCGGGATGATCGGGCACAGAAGGTTGTGCTCTCCCAGCGCTCGCACGAGGCCCCAGTCGAAGTCGCCGCCGGGCAGGGGAGCGTGTTTTTCCAGATACGGCCGAATCGTTTCCCTCGCCAGCGTCTGCATCGTCTGAATCAACTCCGTCTGACCGTCGTTAAGCGTCAGGTCCATCGGCTGCTCCTCCTTTTTGCTCCTTCCACCGCAGATACTGGATAAAAACGTCGACGTCACGCAGGCTTTTACCGCTCAAAAAACGCAGGTTTTCCAGAATACGCAACATGAGTTTTTGTTCATTGTCTTCCTGTGTGAGAGACGTGATGTTTTTCGGTTCGCTTTCCTCCAGGAAATAGTTGATCGATTTATTGTAATAAATATCAATAAATTTATAATAAATTGTCGTTCACCTGAGAATGCATATTTAGCACGTTCAGCACATTGTCATGAGCGGGTGTCCGGATATACTGTTCGGGTATACTGCAGGCATAACGAATTCGAGGGGACGTTTTTATGGGATTTTCAAAATGGAATGAGCAGCTCTGGAGAGAGCCGCTGTCTCACTCCCTGCGGCGGGGGGTGGGGCGGGCCATGGGAGATTTTTCGATGATCGACGGTGGCGACAGGGTGCTCGTCGGGCTGTCCGGCGGAAAGGACAGTCTGGTGCTGCTGCACGCCCTGTCGGAATTTCGTCGCCGAAGCCCGCGGCGCTTCGAACTGGCGGCCTGCACGGTCGCGCTGACCGGCATGGACGTTTCCGAACTCGAACGCTACTGCGCCGTCCGCGAGGTGCCGTACATCGTGCTGCGCCATCCGATCGTCGAGATCATCGAGAGCCGGAAGGAGCGTTCGCCCTGCAGCTTCTGCGCCAACATGAGGCGGGGAATCCTCTCCTCCCGCGCTCGGGAGGACGGGTTCGGCAAGCTGGCGCTGGGGCACAACATGGACGACGCCGTGGAGACGTTTTTCATGAACCTTTTCCGCGCGGGGCGCGCCCGAAGTTTTCAGCCAAAACTCCACCAGACCCGCTCGGGAGTGACGGTGATCCGTCCCCTGATCTGCGTTCGGGAAACGGCCATCGTCGCCGAGGCCGGCCGCCTGACGCTGCCCGTTCTGGCGAGCCCCTGCCCCTGGGCGGGAAAAACGGAGCGCCGACGCACGAAGGACATGCTCGACAAAATGCGAGGAGACGTCCCCAATCTTTTCAGCAACGTGCTCAACGCCCTCCGAACCCTGGACTCCGCCGACCGATGGTCGAACCAGGAGACGTAA
>JAISSA010000240.1 GCA_031273365.1 Synergistaceae bacterium | reverse complement strand
CGAACACGAAGGTCAGAATGACGTGCTCAGGGCCCCGGGCGGCACGACAGAATTTCTCCCGAGTCCCTGATCATGCTGACGGTGACAAGCCGTCGAGTGTAGCGCTGCACGAAAACCGTTCGGGGGATCTCCCGTTCCCATTCGTCGAAAAAACCGCAGTGCCTCTCCAGAGGGCCGGAAGCCAGGACCTCGCCGACCTTCAGGGTGATGAGGTTCGGCGTCGTCGTGTCGTCGATGCCTTCGAGTATGCCCGTCACCTCCGCCAGTTCTTTGGGCGCGTCCGCCGCGCTTTCTCCGGGGGAAAAAGCCCCCGCGATCGCAAAACATAAAACAAGTCCTTTCACAAAGCGATTTTTCATGAATTGACGATGTCCCTCCAGTATTGGATATAAGGCGTGTCCGTGTCGAGCGTGGGCACCGCCTGTTCTTCGTACTCCGGCAGTTCGAACGACCACTGCGTTTCATCCTGTACAATATGTTTCCGTTCGCTCAATTGCAGGGGCAGATCGTTCAAAGCCGACGATTTCAAAGGCTTGACGGACACGTACATTCTGCCGTCCAAAATCGTTATCCCCGATATTTTGACGTTTTTGACGAGCATCGCCTGGACGCCCCTCCTGCCGGCATCGTCTTTCCAGCGCCCTCCGCCCGTCAGGGGGTCCAGAGCGTAAATTCTGGAATACCCCAGGTCCGGGCAGGCCTCGTCCTCTTTGACCGCCCTCACCTTCGGGATGAACGTCGTGACGTAAAGCGTTCCGCCGTAAAGATATGGAGGCGTGGTCACGTACTCCTGCAGGGTCTCCGATTTCGCCGCCGACAGCCTTGGGCGCAGCGCCAGATACCATCCCTTGAGGGCGGAGGCTTTGGGGCCGCTGCCGCTGGAGGGCGACGCGCTGCCGTAGGGCGGCATACCGGAGGATGTGTCTTTGATGTACGTCAGAGCCTTCATTCCGGCGTCGGCGATCGTCAGCTCCGCGTCGGCGGAGGTCTTCGTCAGGTTGAAGCCGAAGATATAGTTTTGCGCGTTGAAAATGCCCCTCTGTTGCCCATTTGCGTCCTTGCCCGGGGCCTGCAGCCCGGAAGAGCCTCCGTAGAGCCATAGCTGGTTGCCCGCGGTCATGCCGGCCGTGAGCGCCTTCGGAATCGAGACGGGTTTGCCGTCGCGTCCCCTCAGCTGGAAAACGCTCTTCAATTCCCAATCGTCGAGCTTCGAGGTCGTGTCGCAGTACAAAACGTTCCCCTCGCTGTCCGCCGTGACAAAGCCCGTATTTCGCAGATTTTCGTCCTCAAAAATAGTTACGGGAGCTATGCCCATCCCCAGCCGGGAGGTGTTCGGGCCCCTGAACCCGCTGTTTTCATCGAACACCCTCAGAATCGTTCCGTCGAGGGGCGAAATCGCGTAGAAGGCCCGTCCATGGTCGTCCTGTCCCAGGCTGTATCCCATTCCGCCGGGCAAAAAGACGACGTCGGTTTTGTCCGAGGCGCTGACGGCGGCCCATAAGAGGGCGGCCGGAGCGATGGTCAGGCCGAGTTTTTCATATCCGCCCCCTTGCGACGCCGCGTTTTTCCCCCAGAGCGCCACCTTTTTCGAGGGGCTTCCGTCGTAACGATCGTTGTCCACGGCCCACAAAAAACGCGGCGTTCCGGAGGGGTTCGTCGCGTCTACGGCATAGAGCCCGTTGCCGCCCCACCCCAGGTTTCCGATGAGGATGGTTCTGTAGTCCGACGCGTTGAAGTTGACGGACACGTCCCGGGCGACAAGGGGGCCGTCCAGAAGAGTGTGGGGAAGGGATTTTATGCTGTTCACCCCGTCGCCGTTATACCAGTTCCCCTGCGGGTCGAATTTCAGAGCCCTGAGACGGGTCTGGAAAACATTCGGGGGGATGAAGGCCCACAGTTCGTCGCCGTTTTCGTAGTCGGCCGCGTGCAGTACGCCGCGGTTCGTCTGAAGGTAAACGACGTGTTTGCGCCCGGCGACGTTCACGTCGTTCGAAAGCGTCTCGGACTCCGGCATCCCCACGATCTGCGGTTCGGAGTTTTCCATGTCGCCCAGAAGCTGAGTGCGGTTGTACTCGCGAAGCCAGGCCGTGAAATCCTGCGCCCTGTCCTTCGGCACCCCGGCCAGGCCGGCCACGGTGTTGTCGGGCATGGAGCTCAGCGGCTGCACATCCGTTCTCATATCGCCGCTGGTGCAGGCGAAAGTGTAAACTTTGCGGGACCTGCCGTACGGAACCAGCTTTTCTTTATTGAATTCCCAGGCCTCCACGTCCTCCACGTCCCCGGATATCACCAGCTTCCTGAACCAGGAATCCCACTGGTCCATCGCGTTGATTCTGTACGACGAGGAGAAAACGACCTTCTGATTGTCGTCCGCCGGGACCGGAAAAACGGCCGGCGAGCCGGACGCGAACGGCCTCGAAGTGATCTGGGTCAGCATGGATCTCAGGCTGGTGATCATCCCGGCGACGTCGGTGGCGAAATAGGCTTCCGCGTTGGGATTGGGCACGTACACCTCTTTGCCCGACGAATCCCTGATCGCGATCGGGTTTCCGGCGCGGGCCAGGGCGTTCAGGGACTGCTTCGCCCGGTCGATGTTGGGGTCGTTCGTGTTGGGATCGATCATGCCGACGACCAGAGTCCGTATGCCGGAGTCCATGACGAAAGTGCGCTCCATCCACCCCTGACCGTTCCAGTCGCGTCCGCGCATCCCCTCTTTGGAGGTGTTGAAAAGCCTTGTCGCCGCGTCCGCGGCCGTGTAGCCGCCGTCGCTGTCGTCGGTCGCCGTGAACACGATCAGCCAGTTGGGCTGACAGGATCCCACGACGGGGAAATACCCCAGGGTGTTGATCTCTTGCCTGCTGTCCGCGGAAATAAAGGGGAGGGTGAGGGGAGGAGAGAAAAAATCGATGACGCTCCCCATCGCGTCTCCCGCCCGAAAATCGGCCTGGGAATCGGGTTTGTCAGAAACCCTGAAATGACGAAAGAGAATATAAGTTTTGTTCAAATCTCTTCCAAAGCCCAATCTAACCTTGACGTCCGCGTAGTTGTAAGAGAAGTTCGCCGCGAAGGCGATGGCGGAATATCCCTTGATATCCTGCCGCTGCGAAAGGATGTGACGCGAGAAGATGGACGTCGCGAGAGGGGTTTTACCGTCCGCGAAAAGCTCGTAATTCTCGATATAATCGCCATTTCCCTCCTCGACGCCGTCGATGTTCTCGAGAAATCGCCTCAGATTGCTCATAGAGGGATACGTTATCGCGCCGCTGGCCGCGACGTTCTGTCTGTAGATATAGTCGAAGGGCGCCATCATGCGGGCGCGATTGACCTGCACCCAGTTCGCGGATGACGGCGAATCGCCGTAAAAGCTCACTCTGACGCCGTT